>SKWV01000403.1 GCA_007128755.1 Trueperaceae bacterium | reverse complement strand
GGGGTCCCCTCGGCGCCGTGGGCCTCGGCCCAGGCTCCCGTCGTGTCGAGCGCCACGGGCGTCGGCAGCTTGGCGAAGGCGAGGAAGCGCTCGAGCGCCTCGACGACCTGCTCGCGGGGCTGCGCGCGGCGGCCGTGCGCGGTGTGGACCGCGGCGAGCACGAGGTCCTCGCCGTGACGCTCCGCCGTGCGCCGGAGCCAGGGCACGGCCCGCGAGACGCAGCCGGCGCACTCGACGCTGAAGAGCAGCAGCAGCCCCGGGCGGTCCCACGCCTCGGGAGGAGGCAGCGCGGCGCCGCCGATCCAGTCATCGAGCCAGGGTGGCGCGGAAGGTTCCATGCTGCGAGCCTACTCCCACCATGCCGCGGGACGTCGCTCGCGTGGGGTGCGCCGCCCGTACCGCCAGGCCTTGACGCGTCGCGCCGAACCGTCTATCCTTCGATGTCGAACGGTCTCACATCAAAGGATGTGCCCGTCGACCACGCGCCCCGTCGGCGCCTCGGAGGCCATCGTTGCCCACCCATCACACCGGACCAGCCGCCGAACGGCTCGCGCTCGACGCCTACATCAAGCTCGCGCGCGCCACGGCCGCCGTCGACGCCGTCATCAACCGTCCGCTGGCCGAGCACGGGCTGACCGTCAGTCAGTTCGGTGTGCTCGAGGCCCTCTGGCACTTGGGGCCGCTCGGCCACGGCGCGATCGGCCGCAAGATCCTCAAGAGCAGCGGCAACGTCACGACCGTCATCGACAACCTCTGTCGGCTCGGCCTCGTCACGCGTGAGGACGATCCCAGCGACCGCCGCGTGCGGCGCGTGGTGCTGACGGCCGAGGGTCGGCGACGGGTCGAGCGCGTGCTCCCGGACCACGTCCGGCGCGTCACCGCGGCGTTCGCGTGCCTCTCACCCGAGGAGCAGTCGGTCCTGGCCGACCTGCTCCGGCGCCTCGGGCACGCCAACGCCGCCCCGGCGGCGCTCGACGCTCCCACCCTCGCCTGAACGACCGCACGACCGCACGACCGCACGACGAAGGAGACTCCATGTCACGGACCCCCGCGACGACCACGCCCAACGGCCTCCACCACATCACCGCGATCGCCGGCGACCCGGTCGAGAACCTGCGCTTCTACCGGGACGTCCTGGGCCAGCGCCTCGTCAAACGAAGCGTGAACCAGGACGACCCCGGCACCTACCACCTCTTCTACGCCGATGCCGACGGCACCCCCGGCACCGACCTGACCTTCTTCCCGTGGCCGCACGCCAAGCCCGGACGCCCCGGCGCCGGGGTCGTCGAGGAGACGCTCCTGAGCGTCCCGGTCGGCTCGCTCGAGTACTGGGAGGAGCGCCTGCAAGCCGCCGACGTCCACACCGGCAGGGTCTCGCAGCGCTTCGGTGAGCAGAGCCTGCGCTTCGCCGACCCACACGGCCTGCGCCTCGCGTTCGTCGAGACCGAGGACCCGTTCGACTTCAGTCCCTGGCACGAGGGCCCGGTCCCGGCCGCCATGCAGGTGCGCGCGCTGCACGGCGCCCGCGCGCCCATCCGCGAGCTCGAGCCGACGCGCACGTTCCTCGAGGACACGATGGGCTTCCGTCACTTCGGCGAGGAGGACGGCTGGCACCGCTTCGTGCTGCCGGGCGCCGCGGGCGCCGGCGGCGGGCACCTGCTCGACCTGCGCGCCGATCCCGAAGGACGACGCGGCGAGTGGGGCGTGGGCAGCGTCCACCACCTGGCGTGGACGGTCGACGACCCGGAGCACCAGGTCGCCCTTCGCGACGCCGTGGCGGCGGCCGGCCGTCGGCCGTCGGACGTGATCGATCGGTTCTGGTTCGAGTCGGTCTACTTCATGGAGCCGGGCGGCCTGCTGTTCGAGCTCGCGACCACCGGACCCGGCTTCACCGTCGACGAGGACCAGGGCGCGCTGGGCGAGCGCCTGATCCTCCCACCCTGGCTCGAGGGCTCGCGCGAGCGCATCGAGTCGATCCTGCCTCCCCTCGACGAGGCCGTGGCGTGAACGTCGACCTGAACCCGGGTCGACGGCCCGACGCCGATCCGCATGCGGACGGCCCCATCCTCCGCTACGGGCCGGCGGCCGAGGGAGCCGCGCTCGGTATGGTGCTCGTCCACGGTCGCGGCGACAGCGCGCGCGGCATCCTGTCGCTCGCCCAGGAGCTCGAAGCCCGCGGCGCGCCGCCGGTGGCCGTGATCGCGCCGCAGGCGGCGGACGACACCTGGTACCCGTACCCGTTCGTGGTCCCCACCGTCCGCAACGAGCCCTTCCTCACCTCCGCGCTGGCGGCGCTCTCGCGCGCGGTCGACGAGCTGCGCGCGGCGGGCCTGCCGAGCGAGCGCATCGTGGTCGCGGGGTTCAGCCAGGGCGCCTGCCTCGCCAGCGAGTGGGTGGCGCGCACGGGCGGCTCCTGGGGCGCGCTCGTCGCGCTCTCCGGTGGGCTCATCGGCGATCAGGTCGATCCCGCCCGCTATCCGAACCGCCTGAACGGCACGACCGCGTTCCTCGGCTGTTCCGACGTCGATCCCCACATCCCGGAGTCGCGCGTGCACGCCTCGGCACGGCAGCTCGAGGCGCAAGGGGCCGACGTGGTCGCGCGCATCTACCCCGGCATGGCGCACACCGTCAACGCGGACGAGCTCACTTGGATCGTCGACCGCCTCCGCATGCTCGCCGATGCGACACAGGACCATCAGGGACGGCGCGCCGGGGAGTAACCTCGAGCATGGGCGACCGTGACGACGCCCGCTCCGGCTCGACCATGCCGCACGCTGCGCCACGTCCGGGCGCGCGCAGCACTGGTGAGCCATGAGGCCGGCCCGCCATGAGACCGCGCGTGGAGCCGAACTCGCGGCGGCGGCCGAACTGCGGCGGCTCATCGAACGCGTCGACGCCCACGCCCGCTCCGCGCCCCCCAAGGCGTGGTGCCGCAGGCCGACGCCCGAGGGCTGGTCGGCGGCGGAGTGCCTCGAGCACCTGTCGCTGACGGCCGAAACCGCCTCGCGGCTCCTGCGGGCCGTGCCGGAGCGCACGGGCCGGCGGCTGCGCGGCCCCAGCCCACGCTGGTGGGTGCGCCTCTTCGTGCGCTCCTTGGAGCCACCGCCGCGCCTCCGGACGCGGACCCGCGCTGCCTTCCTCCCGAACGGCGATGTCGACGCCGCCACCGCCGTCGTGCGCTTCCGACTGACCCACGCCGTCCTCGCGCACGACGTCACGACCATCGCCGCGGCCGACCTCCACCGCGTCTGTGTCGCCTCACCCTTCGGGCCGCTCGCCTACACGCCGCTGGAGTGGGCGCTCGTGGTCGCCGCCCACGGTCGCCGTCACGTCTGGCAGGCGGAGCGGGTGCTCGATCTCTAGGCGCGCGCGCCGGCGGGCGTGGCCGCGCGAGCCTCACCCCTCGGGTGAGCGCCGCCACGGCATCACGCGCCGTTCGATCCACTGCAAGATGGTGGTGAGCAGCACGCCGAGCGCCATCACCACGACCAGCGCGGCGTACATGCGGGGCGTGACCAGGACCTGCCAGTTGTAGAAGATGAGGAAGCCGACGCCGCGGTCGGCGCGCACGAACTCGACCGCCACGATCACGATGAGCGCGGTGCCGAGCGCGAGGCGCAGCCCCGAGAAGACGATCGGCAGCGCGGCGGGCAGGATCACGTGGCGGAACATCTGCCAGCGGTTGGCGCCGAAGTTGCGCCCCGCCTCGAGGTAGACCTTGTCGATGCCCTGCACGCCCGCCATGGTGCTGATCGCGACCAGGAAGAACGCCGAGATCGCCACCACGGCGATCTTCGGCCCCTCGCCGAAGGGGTTGGCGAACACCAGCATGAGGATCGGGAAGATCGCGATCTTCGGGAGGACGTAGAAGGCCGACATGGTGGCGTCGAGCATCATCCGCACCGTGCGGTTGAGCCCCATGACCATGCCGATCACGACGCCGGGCGTGGCGCCGAGGACGAACCCGAAGGCGACGCGCGAGAGCGTCGCCCACACGTGGCTCTCGCGCGCGAGCGCGGCCACGCCCGCCCACCCCTCGCTCGCGAGGCGCTCGGGGACGAGCCAGGGGCGGCCGATCAGGCTGGTGCGGTTGAAGCGGTCGTAGGTGACGGTGAGCTCCCAGAGCGCGACCGCGATCTGGCTCGGCGGCGGGAACCAGCGAGCGTTGAGCACGCCGCTCGTGGAGAGCCACTCCCACATCGTCAGCAGGAGCAACGGGAAGCCGAGCGCCAGGACCTTGCCGTAGAGCCCGCGGTAGCGGATCGGCACGCGCGGCTCGATCTCCTGCACCACCAGCACCAGGCAGACGAAGGCGACTCCCGCGAAGACGAGCCAGGCGCGCTGCCACGCCTCGAAGAAGACCTGCGACGAAGCGACGATGAGTGCCAGCACGACGGCCGGCACGAGCCAGCCCGGTAGGCCGGCGCCGCGCCGACCGCGAGCGGCCGACGGGCGGCGCCGATCACCCGGCGCGGTGCTCACGCCTGCTCCGCCATCGCGCGCGTGACCTCGTCACGCAGCGCCTCCCACACGGCGCCGGTGAGGGCGGCGAAGGCGGGCGTGGCCATGGTGGAGAGGTCGCGCGGGCGCGGCAGGTCGACGCGGAACTCGGACTTCACCGTGCCCGGGTGCGCCGTCATGATCACGACGCGATCCGCGAGGAAGACCGCCTCCTCGATCGAGTGGGTGATGTAGACGACCGTCTTGCGGGTCTCCTCCCAGATGGTGAGCAGCTCCTCCTGGAGCACGGTCCGCGTCTGGGCATCGAGCGCGCCGAGCGGCTCGTCCATGAGCAGCACCTGGGGGTCGTTGGTGAGCGCCCGGGCGATGGAGACGCGCTGCTTCATGCCGCCGGAGAGCTGGCTCGGGAAGTAGTCCTCGAAGCGCGTGAGGCCGACCTTGGTGATCCACCGCCGCGCCCGCCGGTAGCGCTCCGCGCGGGGTATGCCGCGCATCTCGAGCCCGAAGGCGACGTTGTCCAGCACCGTCTTCCAGGGGAACACGGCGTACTCCTGGAACACGACGTTGTTGAGCGGCTGGGTGGGGTCGGGGCCGGGGACGATGTGGACGTCGCCCCCGGTCACGTGATCGAGCCCGGCGAGGATGCGGAGGAAGGTCGACTTGCCGCAGCCCGAGGGGCCCACGACGCAGACGAACTCGCCCTCCTCCACCTCCAGATCGAACCGCTCAATGGCGGTCATCCACCCGTTCCGGGTGGGGAAGCGCTTCTGTGCGGCGGTCGCGACGATCTTGAGAGCCATGGCTCGCGATGCTACCCCTTCGGACGCACCGGCGCCGCCGGCTCGCGCGGCCGCTACTCCTCGTACGGCCCGAGGATCCCCAGCGCCCACTGCACGAACGACTCGTCGACCACGTCGCTCAGATCGATCGGCTGCTCGTACTCCGTGCGGCCGTTCTCGCGGTGGGTGCGCTCGACGTCGGCGAGGCCGTCGACCGGGATGGCCTGGTTGGGGTCGAACACGACGGGGGCTCCGGTGCGCAGCCCCTCGGCGGTCGCGCCCGGCTGGAACGCCAGGAAGGCTTCGATGATCTCGTCGGAGAGGGCGTCGTCGCCCTGCATCAGGCGCGACGCCTCGAGCAGCGCGAGCGCGAAGCGCTGCGCGACCTCGGGCCGCTCCTGGACGAAGCGCCCGGAGCCGACGAAGGCGACGGTCATGAGGCCGGGCGTGAGGTCGGTCGCGAACGGCACCGCCACGCCCGTCGACTCGGCCTGATCGGCGAACGGCGCGCCGAGGATGCCGGCGTCGATCGCGCCCGACTCGAACGAGAGCGGGATGTCGGGGTTGCCGACGTTCACGAGGTTGACGTCGCGGATGGTGAGCCCGTCGCGCTCGAGCGCCTTGGCGGCGAGGTACTCGCCACCCGAGCCAGGGCCGCCCGAGACCGCCACGGTCCGGCCCCGCAGGTCGGCGATCGACGTGACCGTGTCGGCGAGGTCGGCGCGGAGCATCAGCTTGGTGGGGCTGTCCTCGAACGGCTCGAGGCCGCCCGGCGCGATCACGCGCAGATCGAGGCCCTGGGACCAGCCGTTCCAGAGCGACACCACGATGGCGATCCCACCCACGTCGATCTGCCCCTGCTCGAGGAACGCGATAGCCTCGGTGCCGGAGGCCACGCGGTTGATGACCACGTCGAGGCCGTACTTCTCGAACAGTCCCTGGTCGGCCGCCACGTAGAGCGTGCCGAACTTGGTGATGGGCACGTAGGCGACCTGGACGCTCTCGCGCGGCGAGAGCGGCGCCACGCCGTGCGTCTCCTGGGCGATCACGCCGCCGAGGAGCAGGGCGAGCAGCGTCAGCATCATCGTCATCTTGCGCATCGGTTCCTCCTGAGTCACGACGCAGGCGTGGCGAGCGCTCGAGGCACCCGGGCACGTCGTGGGTCGGTGAGTCGCGATTCTACCCGGCGCCGGGGCGCGCGCGCCGTCGTTCCACGGGCCGGGACGTTTGGACCTGAACACCCCACCGGCGAGCCGTTAACTTGGACCAAAGCATCCGAGTAACGCTCGGAGGAGGAGATCACATGTTCAGCAGAACCTTCACCACCATCGTCGCCATCGCGCTGCTCGCGCTGGGCTCGGCGCTCGCCGAGGGCGAGGTCAAGCGCTTCGAGCTCGTCGCCCGTGCCGACGTCCTCAACATCGGCCAGGGCGTCAACTTCAAGGGCTTCACCTTCAACGGCACCAGCCCCGGCCCGCAGATGGTCGTCCAGCAGGGCGACACCGTCGAGATCACCGTGCGCAACGAAGACACCGTCGCCCACGGCCTCTCCATCCACGCCGCCAACGCCCAGACCTCGAACTACGTCGGCAACGTCATGCCCGGCGAGACCAAGGTCGTCACCTTCACCGCCGACTACCCCGGCGTGTTCATGTACCACTGCGCCCCCGGCGGCCACGGGATCATGGTCCACACCATGGGCGGCCAGTTCGGCATGATCGTCGTCGAGCCCAACGAGCCCTACCAGATGGAGGTGGAGCTCGAGCGCGAGCCCGACCTCAAGGTCTACCTGGTCCAGCACGAGGTCTACGCCGACGGCCGCGACTTCTTCGACGGCAAGGCGCTCTACGTGATGTTCAACGGCGAGACCTTCCGCTACGTCAAGGACCCGATCATGGCGCGGCCCGGCGACTACGTCCGCTTCTACTACCTCAACGTCGGCCCGAACCTGACCTCGACCTTCCACGCCGTCGGCGGGATCTGGGACTACATCTACTACGGCGGCAACCCCGAGAACATCATGCGCGGCACGCAGTCCGTCGTCTCCGGACCGACCGACTCCTGGGTGATCGACTGGGTCGTCCCCGACGAGGGTCCCTTCACGCTCGTCAGCCACGCCTTCGGCACGCAGGCCATCAAGGGCGCCGTCGGCATCCTGCAGTCCGAGGAAGGCATCGATCGCCCCAACGAGATCCGCTCCGAGGGCCCCACCAACGAGATCGAGGCCGACCCCAAGCGCTTCGTCGACCCCTTCGGCCTCGGCAGCATCGACCTCGACTCCCCCGTCCGCTTCCGCTCGGGCGACCACATGCAGATCCAGATGGTCGGGAACTCCTACTGGCCCAAGCGCGCCGAGGTCCCGGCCGGCTCCACCGTCACCTGGATCAACGAGGACGTGTTCGACTTCCTCGACGGCGAGCTCACCGGCAAGCACAACGCCGTCACCGTGGCGGCCGAGGGCCCGGAGCCGTTCTTCTCCCCGCTCCTGAACCACGCCGAGACGTTCAGCCACACCTTCGACGAGCCCGGCACCTACGAGTACATCTGCTCCATCCACCCCTACATGCGCGCCATGATCACCGTCTACGACGACGGGACCACGACGACGCGCAGCACCAGCAGCGAGACCACGGCCGAGCACCACGGGCACTAGAATCGGCGACCGCGCCCGCGCACCGCGCGCGCGACGACGAGGGGCTCCAGCATCCACGCTGGAGCCCCTCGTCGTGCGGCTCGGCGGCAGGGCGGTGTGAGCGCGCGGGTGAACGTCTCCGCGACGCGTGAACAGTCCATGCTTCGATCACCATCGAAGCGTGATCACCTAGCGATCCAGGAGACGAACACCCACACCGCCGGAGCGGCGCAGGACGCCGGTCGCTCAGGCCTCCTGCTGCGCCGCCAGGAGCCTGATGGCGCCGAGATGGTAGGCCGCGTGCGGCGCCAGCGCCAGCACCCCCCGCAGGAGCATGGGGTCGCCCACGCCAAGCGCGCCCCCCAGCGCCGCGCGGAGCTGGTCGAACTCGCGGCGCAGCGCCGAGCGCAGCTCGTCCCAGGCGGCGTCGTCGACCTCGCTCACCGACCAGCTCTCCGACCAGTCGGGCTGCCACGGCGCGCCGGCGACGGTGGCGTTCACCCGCTCCAGCGTCCAGCGCAGGTGCTCGACGTGAGCGGCGATCGACGGGCCGTTCGCCCGCGACGGCCGCGACGCCCGCTGCGCGCTCAGGCGCGCGACGGTGTCGAACAGCCCGGCATCGGGCCGAGGGCTCACGAACCACGAGCCCTGCGGCGCCGGACCCTCGTAGGCCTCGGCGAAGAACTCCCGCGCGACGGCGATCACGTCGGCGACGGGCATCGTCTCGCTGGTAGCACGCATGACGTCGCTCCCTTCCCCCGCCCTCGCGGGAGTCCCCAGCCTAGGCGCGAACCCGGTCGCGCGCCGTCACCGTTCGCACGTCGAGCACGGATCCAGGTGCGGGACCGTCGTCCTGCGAACGACGGACGGTGCGTCCTATGATGGAAGCTCGATGTCGATGCCACTCGCCAGCCACAGGACACGCCTCCGACCCGCCGGGATCCGGGAGCGTCACGCATGACGCCCACGATGGGAGTGGCGTTCGCCGCCGGCGTGCTGTCGTTCCTGTCGCCGTGCGTGCTGCCGCTCGTGCCGACCTACCTCGCCTACATCGGGGGCTCCGGCGCCGCGAAGCGGGCGCTGCTCATGCGCAACGCGTTCCTGTTCGTGATCGGCTTCAGCCTCGTCTTCATCGCCATGGGGGCCTCGGCCAGCGCCCTCGGGTCGCTCCTGCGCGAGTACCGCACGGAGCTCATGATGGTCGGCGGCGTCGTCGTCATCGGCTTCGGCCTGGTCATGCTCGGGCTCGTGCGCCTGCCGTTCCTCTACCGCGACACCCGCAAGCCGCTCGGCGAGGACGCCAAGCCGCAGACGCCTTGGGGCGCCGTCGCGCTCGGCTCGGCCTTCGGCTTCGCCTGGACGCCGTGCATCGGCCCGGTGCTGGGCGGGATCCTCACCATGGCCGGCGCGGCCGGCACCCTCGCATCCGGGGTGGGCCTCCTCGCCGTCTACTCGCTCGGCCTGGCCGTGCCGTTCCTGCTCGCGGCCTTCGCCTTCGAGCCGTTCCTCCGGGTGTCGCGCGGCCTGCGGCCGTACCTCCCGTGGTTCGAGCGCGCCGCCGGCGCGCTGCTCGTGATCGTCGGGATCATGATGATCACCGGCACCTTCACCGCCCTCAACACCGTCCTGCTGCGTCTCACGCCGGACTGGCTCATCCAGCGGCTCTGACGTGCCGACCGATCCCCATGCCGATCCCGCCCCTCCCCCCGTCACGACGCCCGCCATCGCGCTCCGCGGCGTGCAGCGGCGCTACGGCCGCCACCTCGTCCTGCGCGGGCTCGACCTCGAGGTCGCGCCGGGGCGTGTCGTGGCGTTGCACGGCTCGAACGGCGCCGGCAAGACGACGCTGCTGCGGCTGCTCGCCACGCGGCTGCGCCCCAGTGCGGGCGAGGCGCTCGTCTACGGCCACGACGTCATCCGCGAGGGCCACCTCGCCCGCGGGCGCCTGGCCACGATCGCCGTGTTCGGCGGCTCCTACGGCACGCTCACGGCGCGCGAGAACCTCCACCTCGCCACGGCGTTGCGAGGCGCGCCGACCGACGCGCTCGACGAGGCGTTGGGACGCGTCGGCCTCGAGCGGGTCGCCGACCACCTGGTGCGCACCTTCTCGAGCGGCATGCGCAAGCGCCTCGGCCTCGCCCGCCTCCTCCTGGCGCGCGCCGACCTGTGGCTGCTCGACGAGCCACACGCGGCGCTCGACGCGGACGGGCAGGCGCTCGTCGACACGCTCGTGCACGAGGCACGTGCGGCCGGCACCACGGTGCTCATGGCCACGCACGAGACCGAACGCTCGTTCGACCTGGCGGACGCCGTGCTCCGCATCGACGACGGTCTCCTGTCGCGCGTCGACGCGGTGCCGACGTGAACGACCTCTACGCCGTCTGGCTCGTGGCCCGCAAGGACCTGTTGCAGGAGTCACGCTCCAAGGCCGTGACGGTGGCGACGCTCTTCTTCTCCGCCGTCACGCTGGTGGTGATCGCCTTCGCGATCGGGCAGGACACGCGGCTCCTGCGCGAGGCGGCGATGGGTGCGCTGTGGGTGGCGCTGGCGTTCGCGAGCGTGATCTCGGCCGCCCAGTCCTACCAGGCCGACCTCGAGGACGGCGCCTTCGACGCGCTGCTCACCACACCCGTGCCACGCCCGGCGGTCTACCTCGGCAAGCTGCTCGCCAACTGGGCCTTCATGGTCGTGCTGGGACTGGTGATGCTGCCCGTCACGATCGTGCTGTACGGCGCGGAGGCGGGGCCGCACTGGCCCTGGCTGATCCCCACGATCGCGCTCGGCACGCTCGGGTTCGCGCTCATCGCCGTGCTCTACGCGGGCCTCACGGCCAACCTCCGCGCCCGCGAGTCGCTGCTGCCGGTGCTGATGTTCCCCGTGGTCGTGCCCATCCTGCTCGCCGCGGTGCGAGCGAGTGGCGCGCTGGTGGGCATCGGCGACCTCGAGCTGGCGACCGGCTGGCTCCTGTTGCTGGCGGGATTCGACCTGGTGTACGTCGTGCTGTGCACCGCCATCTACCACTTCGTGGTGGAAGAATGAGAGTCCGGAACGCTCGCGCGCCCGAGAGGGGCGCGGTGGGGAGAAGGGTGCCATGACGACGGAGACTCGCGGACGATGGGAACGACCGATGTGGATGAAGGCGTGGGCCGCCGTGATCGTGGCGCTCTTCGCCGTGGGCGCGTACCTGGGCCTGGTGTGGAGCCCGCCCGACGTGAACCAGGGCAACCTCATCCGCATCATGTACGCGCACGTGTCGATCGCCTGGATCGGCTTCGTCGCGGTCGGCTTCACGGCGCTGTTCGCCGCGCTCTTCCTCTGGCGCAGCAAGCGCATGGACGACGTGCGGGCCGTCGCCTCCGCCGAGATGGCGCTGCTCTTCTCGAGCCTCACCATCATCGGCGGCATGACCTACTCCCGCCCCACGCTCAACACCTTCTGGACCTGGGACGCCAAGCTCACCCTCACCGCGCTGATGGTGGCGCTGCTCGTGGGCTACTTCATCGTGCGCTCCCTCATCGACGACCCGGTCAGGCGCGGCCGCGTCTCCGCCGTCGTCGCGATCGTCGTCGCCGCCAGCCTGCCGTTCAACTACCTCGCGGCCGAGTGGTTCCGTACCCTGCACCCCTCGCGCTCCATCTCGCTCGACGGCAGCGGCGTCACGATGGCGCCCGAGATGCTCATGACGTTGCTGTTCAATACGTTCGTCGCCGGCCTCGTGTACGCCTGGTTCATGGTGGACCGCGTGCGGCTCGGGCGACTCGAAGCGCAGCTCGAGGCGGAGCGGCAAGCGCACGAAGCGGTCCCCTCGACCGAAGGAGGTGTCGTCCGTGTTTGACTCGATGAGCCAGTGGACGTGGGTCGCGATCGCCTGGAGTCAGGTGCTGCTGGCGTACGGCGGCTACCTCGTCTACCTCGCCTGGCGTCGTCGGCGCCTGCTCGAGGACGACCGCGCGCAGCGCCTCCTGCAGACCGAGGCGGCGCGCGTGCAGCGAGGCCGTCGATGAGGCGCGCTCCCGGGCGCCGCGGCATGGCCGGCCGGCGCGCGCTCTACGCGATCCTCGGGGTCGGCGTGCTGGGCGCGGCCGGGTTCATGATCTTCCAGGCGCTCTCGACGTCGCTGGTGTACTTCATCCTGCCCAACGAGTACGCGCAGAACCCGGCGCAGTTCGAGGACCGGCGCATCCGCTTGGGCGGGCTCGTCGCGCCCCAGAGCGTGCTCTTCGACGACGAGCGACTGCAGCTCACGTTCCTCGTCACCGACGGCATCCAGGAGTATCACGTGCGGCACACGGGGTCTCCGCCCGAGCTCTTCAAGGAGAACGCCGGCGTCGTAATCGAGGGCACCTTCGACGCCTCGGACGTGTTCATGTCCGACAACCTCCTGATCAAGCACTCGGAGGTCTACGAGGCCCCCGAAGACGGCCACATCGACATCGAAGCGCTGCGCGAGTCGCTCCAGTGACGTGCTCGCACGAGGCCCCATCGTGAGGTGCGCATGTTCGACCTGAGCCTCGGCGTCCTCGGCTCCGCCGGCGTGGCGCTGGCCCTCGCCTTCTCCGTCTACGCCGCCATCGCCGGCGCGGTGGGCGCCCAGCGGCGCGACGCGCGCCTGCAGACCTCCGCCAGGCTCACCTCCATCGGCGTGTTCCTGGCCGTCACGACGGCGGTCGTCGCGATGATGGCCGCGCTGCTCACGGACGACTTCAGCGTCAAGTACGTGGCGGAGCACTCGCGCATCGACTCGCCCCTGTGGGTCAAGGTCGTGACGCTGTGGGCGGCCCTCGAGGGCTCCGTCCTGCTCTGGGCGTGGCTGCTCACGGGCTACACGGCCATCCTCTCGGTGACGACGCCGAACACCGCCCTGCGGCCCTGGGCCATCAGCGTCATGCACACCGTCCAGGTCTTCTTCCTGGGCGTGGTGGCGTTCGCCGCCAACCCCTTCATCGTGCTCGCCGCTCCGCCGCTCGACGGGCCCGGCGCGAACCCGCTCCTCCAGAACCACTGGATGATGGCGGTGCACCCGGTGCTCATGTACTTGGGCTTCGTCGGGCTCACGGTCCCCTTCGCGTTCGCGATGGCGGCCCTGATCACCAAGCGCCCCGGCACCGAGTGGATGCGGCTCACGCGCCGCTGGACGCTCGCCGGCTGGGGCTTCCTGACCGCCGCCATCATCTCCGGCGGCTGGTGGAGCTACGAGGTCCTCGGCTGGGGCGGCTTCTGGGCCTGGGACCCGGTCGAGAACGTCTCGATCATGCCGTGGCTCACCGCCACCGCCTTCATCCACAGCGTGCAGGTGCAGGAACGACGGCGCATGCTCAAGGCCTGGAACCTGCTGCTCATCGTGCTCACGTTCTCGCTCACGCTGCTGGGCACGTTCCTGATCCGCTCCGGCGTCATCTCGTCCGTGCACGCGTTCGGCGACGGCCCGGTGGGGCCGTACTTCCTCACCTTCTTCCTCATCGTGGCGTTCGCGAGCCTCACGCTCGTGGCGCTGCGCTGGGACCAGGTGCGCGACCGCTCCGAGCTCGATGCGGTCGTGAGCCGCGAGGGCGCGTTCCTCGGCGTCAACGTGCTCTTCCTGTCGCTCGCCTTCGCGGTGCTGCTCGGCACCATCTTCCCGCTCCTCGTGGAGGCCGTGACCGGCGCGCGCGTCACCGTCGGCGCACCGTTCTTCGACCAGGTGAGCCTGCCGCTCTGGATGATCGTCTTCGCACTCATGGGCGTCGGCCCGTTGCTGCCATGGCGACGCGCCGAGACGCAGACCCTCAAGCGCAACCTCACCTGGATGCTCGGCGCCGCCGCCCTCGCGGCCGGGATCGCACTGGCCCTCGGGATGCGCAAGGTCTACCCCACCATCACCATCGGCCTCGCCGGCTGGAACCTCGCCTCCTTCGCGCTGCTGCTCGCCGGTGCGATCGTGCCGCGCGCCCGCATCACCGGCCGCTCCTTCGCCTCCGTCTTCAAGTCCTACGCGTACGAGAACAAGCGCCGCTTCGGGAGCATGATCGTGCACTTGGGCGCCGTCATCGTCGCGCTGGGGATCACCGGCGCGTCGGGGTACCGCGTCGACCAGCAGCTCCGGCTCGAGTACGGCGTGCCGACGGCCTTCCAGGGCTACGAGCTCGTGGCGACGGAGCCCTTCGCGGAGCGCACCGGCGGCCGCCTCTCGGTCGGCGTCCTCGTCGACGTGTTCCAGAATGGACGGCAGGTCACGACGCTCAGCCCGCGCATCAACACCTTCGGCAACCAGCAGATGAACGTCCCGACGGCCTCCGTGCGCTACACCATCGGCCACGACCTCTACCTGAGCCTCGCCGGCTCGGTCACGCCCGACGCCCCGTCGGTCATCATCCGCGCGGTGCAGAGCCCGATGGTCACCTGGATCTGGATCGGTGGCGCGGTCATGGCCCTCGGGACCATCTACACGCTCAGCCCGGCGCGCGAACGCGTCCGGCGGCGCGTCACGAGCGAGTCGACCGCGGGAGTGGAGGCGTGAGGCGCGTCTTCGTGAGCGGCCTCGTGGTGACGATGCTCGGAGCGCTCTTCGTGTTCGGGCTGCTGCGCGGGCAACCCGACCGCGACATCCCCTCCAACCTGATCGGCCGCACCTCGCCGGCGTTCGCGTTGCCGCTGTACGAGCACTACGCCGCCGCCTTCGGTCCGGTGCTCGACCTCGAGGCGCACCGCGGCAGGCCCATGATCATCAACTTCTGGGCCTCGTGGTGCGGTCCCTGCTACGAGGAGGCGCCGCACCTCGAGCGCATCTGGCAGCGCTATCAGGACGACGTGCTCGTGATCGGGATCCAGACCCAGGACCGCGACGCACGCGCCGCGGGTCGCGCCTTCATCGACCGCTTCGGCCTGTCGTTCCCGAACGCGATCGACAACGACAGCCGCGTGAGCATCACCTACGGGCTCTTCGGCGTCCCCGAGACGTTCTTCGTGAAGGCCGACGGCACCGTCATGCACAAGCACGCGGGCCCGGTCACGGAGGCCATGATGACCGAGCGCATCGAGGCGATGCTGCGATGACGAGGCTCCGTACGTCCCGCTCGCTCGCACCCCTGGCCTGGCTCGCGCTGCTCGCGCTCCTCGCGCTCGCGCCCGCCGCGGCGGCGCAGGAGCAGGAGCTCGATCCGCGCGTGTTCGAGATCGCCAACGAGCTCCGCTGCCCCACCTGCGTGAGCGAGTCGGTCGGGCAGTCGAACGCCGCCATCGCCCGCGAGATGCGCACCCTCATCCAAGAGCAGCTCGAGACCGGCGCGAACCGCGCCGAGGTCCTCGTGTTCTTCCAGGAGCGTTACGGCGACTGGATCCTGCTCGATCCCCCCAAGCGCGGCGTCAACCTCGCCTTGTGGCTGCTCCCGGTCGCGGCGGCGCTGGGCGGGCTGACCATGCTCGGCGTGCTGTTGCGTCGCTGGCGTGCGGCCGGCGCGGCCCACGTCGAAGCCGATCCGGCCGACGTCGCGCGCGTGCGCGCGGTCCTGGGTGCCACCGACGTCGGTGGACCCGCCGAGGAGGACGACGAACCATGGAGAACGTGACGACGTGCTGACGATCATCTTCGTCATCATCCTGGTGCTGGTCGCCCTGCTCTACGCCGCCGTGCCGCTCGTCGTGCCCCGGCAGGTCGACGCGCTGCCGGACGAACGCGATCCCGTCCTGCAGGACCTCGAAGAGGACCGCGAGGCGCTGTTCCGCGCGATCCGCGAGCTCGACGCGCGTGAAGACGTCGCCTCGAGCCAGCGCGAGCACCTGCGTGCGCGCTACGAGGCGAAGGCCGCCGGCGTGCTGCGCGCCATCGACGAGCGTCGCGCCGCCCTCGACGGGACGCCCGTGCGCGAGGAGCGGCCCGCGCGCCGCGGCCTCCCCTGGGCGCCGCTGGGCCTGCTCGGGGCGATGGCGGTGAGCGCGCTCGCGCTCGGCCCGTTCGTCCTGCCGCGCGTGGGGCAAGACGCCACCGTCACCACCTTCTTCGCGGAGGACCTGCGCCGCGCGGAGGCGCTGCGCGACCTCCAGCGCGCGGCCGAGCGCGAGCCCAGCGTCTCCTCCCTCATGGCCCTCGGCGACGCCTACTGGTCGCTCGAGGACGCGCCGCAGGCGGAGACGACGTACCGCCGCGTCCTCCTGCAGGCCGAGGCCGACGGCACGGGCACCGCGCCGGCGCTGGCCTATCGCCGCCTCGCGATGCTCGCGGTGGGCGACGACCTCGAGCTCGCCCGCGACTACCTCATCGACGCGCGCCGCGCCGACCCGACCGACGCCGAGACGCTCTTCGCGCTCGGCGAGATCGCCTTCGCGACCGGGTCGCTCGAGGTCGCGGCCGACGCGTTCCGGGCCTACCTCCGCACGCCCGAGGGCGAGGGCGACGACGAGGCCGCCACGCGGCTCGCGCTCGTGGAGCGCATCGGCCCCGCCCTGGCCGCCCTCGCGGCCGAGCGCTCCCAGGAAGCGCTCGACGACCTCGCCGAGGTCTTCTGGCAGGAGGGCGCGATCGATCAGGCCGTCGAGCTTTACTTCGAGGTGCTCACCGAGCACGACCCGCTCGACGTGGTCGCGCTCTCGCGCACCGGTCAGCTGCTCTTCCTGCGCGGCCGCATGGACGACGCCATCGGCCTGCTCGAGCGGGCGGCCGAGGTGGCGGGCGGCGCACGGCACCTCGAGCCGCAGGCCAGCCTCTTCCTCGGCAACGCGTACTACAGCGAGGGCGACGACGACGCAGCGATCGCCGCCTGGCGCGACCACATCGCGGCCGTGGGCGAGGCCGGAGCCGGTCGCGTACCGGGGCTGATCGAGGCCGCCGAGGCGCGCCGGGACGGCGAGATGGTCGCCGACGTGCAGGGGCCGGCCGATGTCGACGGCGCCCCCGCGCCGGAGCCCGATGCCGACGCGACCACGGCGATCCGCTCGACCACGGAGCGCGCGACGGCGGCGCTCGACGACCCCGCCGAGCTCCTCGCCCTCGGGCCGGAGCTCTACGACCTCTACTGCGCCATGTGCCACGGCGCCGAGGCGGGCGGCGGCACGGGACCTCGGCTCGCCGGCAACCCCCGCAGCCGCAACGAGGCCAACGTCCGCAGCGCCATCACCTTCGGCCGCGGCATGATGCCCGGCTTCGGCGCCACCCTCACCCCCGACGAGATCGAGGTCCTGGTGCGCTGGCTCGCCTCCGAGGTGGCGTCGCCCCGGTGAGCGACGAGAACGGCGCTCCCCGGCCGCCCGAGGTCGACGAGGACCGCCGCGCCCTGGCGACGTGGCTCTGGCGCCTCCCGGTGGTGGCGGCCGCGGGCGGGGCGGCGTTCGGCCTCGTGCAGGCGTACCGGATCCACTTCTCCAAGCCCGCGGCCACCCCCCACCCGCGCTTCGCCGATCGCCCCGTCGTCGACGTGGGGTCGCTCGCGGCGTTCGCCGCGCCCTGGGACGCGGTCCCGTTCACCCTCGCGGGGCTGCCGTGCGTCGCCATCCGGCTGCGCGAGCCGGTGCCGGGTGGCGTGAGCGAGGGCGAGGTGCACCTCGCGGGCTTCAGCCGCATCTGCACCCACCTCTCGTGCATCGTCGACATGACCTACGATCCCGAGACGATCGCCTTCGCGTTCAACCACCGGACGGATCGACCGCAACTCACGTGCGCCTGCCACTACAGCGTGTTCGATCCGGCGAGCGCCGGCCGGGCGGTGAGCGGACCGGCCGTCCGGCCGCTCCCGCGCGTGCGCCTGCGCGTCGCGCGCGAGGCCGAGGACCAGCGACTGCTCGCCGACGGCCTCGAGGTGGAGGCCTGAGCGGCACGAGCGACCGGGGCCCCGGGTGCGAGGCGGTATCGTGATCGCCATGAACCCGCTCCGCAGGCTCGCGGCCCTCGGCCAATCCGTGTACCTCGACGAGATCAGCCGACCCATGATCGAGGGCGGCGACCTCCGCCGCCTGATCGAGGAGGACGGACTCCAGGGCGTCACCTCCAACCCCGCCATCTTCGAGAAGGCGATCGGCCAGAGCGCCGACTACGACGACGCCATCGCCGAGCTCGCCGGGCGTGGCCTCCCCACGGAGGAGATCTTCGAGACGCTCGCGGTGGAGGACATCCGCGCCGCGGCCGACCTGTTCGCGCGGAACCACGACGAGAGCGACGGCCTGCACGGCTACGTCTCCCTCGAGGTCTCGCCGCGCCTCGCCGACGACACCGAGGCCACGATCACTGAGGCCCGGCGCCTGTGGGGGGCCCTGGATCGCCGCAACGTGTTCGTCAAGGTCCCGGGGACGGAGGCCGGGCTCCCGGCCATCCGCCGGCTCACGGCCGAGGGCATCAACCTGAACGTGACGCTGCTGTTCGGCCTGCCGCGCTACCAGGCGGTGGCCGAGGCGTTCATCGCCGGGCTCGAGGACCGCGCCGCCGCCGGCGAGAGCGTGGCGGGCGTGGCGTCGGTCGCCTCCTTCTTCCTGTCGCGCATCGACGTGCTGCTCGACGCCCGCCTCGACGCGTTGATCGAAGAGGGCGGCGACACCGGCCGCGCGGCGGCGGCGCTGCGCGGGCAGGCGGCGATCGCGAGCGCGAAGCGCGCGTTCGTGATCTACACGAGCCTGTTCACGAGCGACCGCTTCGCGGCGCTCGCCGCGGCCGGCGCACGTCCCCAGCGCCTGCTGTGGGCGTCGACCGGCGTCAAGGACCCCGACTACGACGACCTGATGTACGTCGAGCCCCTCGTCGGCGCCGACACCGTGACCACCCTGCCGCGCGCCACCCTCGACGCGTACCGCGACCACGGCGAGCCCAAGCCGCGGCTCACGCACGGCCTCGCCGAGGCCGAGACGACGCTGCGGGCGCTGCAACGGCTCGGGATCGACCTGGACGACGCCACGGCCCAGCTCGAGCGCGAGGGCGTCGAGAAGTTCGTGAAGCCGTTCGACGCGCTCATGGAGGCGATCGAGCGGGCGGTCGCGCGCACCTCGTCGCCGACCTGAGGGCCCGTTCTCGGCCGCGCAGCCGCGCTCGCGCGCGCTCGCGCCGCTAGCGGTCGGGCGAGCGCGGCGGCTGCCGGCTCGCCTCCGTCGCGGCGTCGCGCCCGACGCGCCGCACCAGCGCCGTGTAGCCGACGACGGCGATGAAGGCGAACGAGAACCACTGGATG
>SKWV01000139.1 GCA_007128755.1 Trueperaceae bacterium | reverse complement strand
TTCGGCGGCGCCTCGCTCGCCCCGAGCCTGGCGCTGGCGTGGGTCGCCGGGCAGCTCCACCCCGGCCGCGTGCCGTGGCCGGGCTTCGCCATCGACGGTCGCGCGCGGACCATGGCGGCGCTGCTGCTGGTGGCCGTGCCCACGTGGGTGGTCGCGACATTCGCCGGCCTGTTCCGCCCGGTACTCGGGCTCGGAATCGTGCCCGAGGACTGGCTGGTGATCCCGCTCGCCCTGGCGGCGGGAGCGATCGTCGACATCCTGGGAGGCCGCGCCGCGTCGACGCGCGCTCCCGGCGTCTGGCTCACGGCCGCGGTGCTGATCGCGGCCCCGGCCGCCATCCTCGGCTGGTCGGGGCTCGAGCCGAGCGCCGCGACGCCCATCGTCGCCGCGATCTGGGCGGGGACGGCGTGGCTGCGGCTGCTGGCGGCGCCGCCGGTCGGCTGACGGAACCGCGAGCGGCACGGTGTGGCGCGCCCGCGAGCGTCCCGTGACGCCCGACGAGCGCCCGTGCGGGACCGCGGCCTACAGTTCTTGGGAACATCCCTCGCTCGATCGAGGGGCACCGCCGCCCGATCGACGGGGACCGCGCCCACGGATGGCGCCCATCCCGTCGCCGACTCGGAGGAGGTCACCGTGAAGCGTTCCGCCACGTGTCTGCTGACGATCGCGTTCTCGCTCGCGATCCTCGCGAGCGGCCAGACGGCGCCGCCCGCCACCCAGCCCGGCATCGAACCAGCGCCCGCTGTCGACCAGGCGATGCTCAGGATCGTCCACGCCGCGCCGAACGCCGAGGTGGAACACGTCGTCCTCATCGACGCCGCTTCGGGCGAGCGGCGCGAGTTCACCGACCTGCGCTACCTCTCGGCGACGGAGTACGTGCCGGTCTTCGCCGGACCGTACGATCTCACGGTCGATCTGGCGCCGGTCGACGATGCCCATGCCGCCCACGTCGTCCAGACGCGGACGCTCGACACCGTCACCGGCAACTTCTACACGATCGTGCTCATGGGGCTCGTCCTCCCACCGGAGGCCGCCGCCGCCGAAGAAGGCTTCCTCGCCTGGCTCGAGGAGCTCTTCACCGCCGGTCGACAGGACCTGACGCTGTTCCCGATGGTGCTCGAGGACCTGAACTACATCGCCCTCTCTCCCATCGAGACCGAGGTCCGGCTCATCCACGCCGCGCCCGGGACCGACGACGTCGATCTCGTCTTCGTGAGCCCCACGGCCGCCGATCGGGTCCTGCGCACCGCCGCGTACGGGACCGCGAGCGCGTACACGCGCGTCTTCCCGGCCGACGGGACGCTCCAGATCCGGATGGCGGACACGGACGTCGTCGTCGTCGACCTCGCCGAGGTGGACGTCCGGCCGAACATGATCCACAGCGTGATCCTGACGGGTACGCCGATCGACGACGTGCCGCTCCGGGCGATGATCGTCTCCAACACGGTGCTCGACCCGATCGCCCGTCCGGCCGCACCGGGCGTGCCGACACCGGCGTGGGGGCACGTGCCGGCCGCCGAGGCGGCGTGGGCGAACGACCGCCTCTTCCAGGCTCAGTCGTGGCTCGAGGCCGCCGAAGCGAGGCTCTCGACCGAGTTGACCCACATCGAGGGGGCCGAGGAGCAAGCCACCGCGGCGCTGCGCGAGGTGCACGCGGCGCGGGCCGCGCTCGAGCAGGTGCGGGCGCTGTTGCAGGCCTTCGCGGCGCCGCCCGGAGTGCCCCCCGGCGCGCCTCCGGTGGAGCCGGTCGAACCGGCCGAGCCCGCCGATTGACGCGTTCGCAGCGTCGCGCTCGAAGGGAGATCGGCGACATCTGCGCGCCGGGTGACGCTCGCGTCACGCCTCATCTCGTACCGTCGTCGTACGACTCCCCAGGAGGTGCCTTCATGCGTCGTCTCGTGCTCACGCTGTCACTGGTTCTCGGAATCGTGTTCGCGCAGGACTTCACCGGCACGTACTCCGGCGATACGGCCGCGGGTATGGTCGACGTCACCTTCACCCAGAGCGGGCAGACGCTACGGGGCACGCTCCACGGGGGCGGCGTCGACTTCGCGCTCGACGGGTACGCCGACGCCGGCTTCGGCTCGGGCACCGCCAGCTTCCCGAGCGGGGCGATCGCCTTCGAGGCCTACCTTCAGGGCGACACGCTCGGCCTCTACCTCTTCGAGATCGACGGGGTCGGCAACCCGATCGTCGAGAGCGCGATCGAGCTGATCCTCAGCCGTGACGAGGCGGCGGCGACGCTGCCGTCGCCGTTCCGGAGTCAGCCCTCACCCCAAGCGGCTCCAGCCGCGCAGCACGACCCACTCATCGGCACCTTCGTCGACGAGCGGCTCACGCTCCGCGTGCGGGCGGAGGGAGGCGGATATGCGGCCGAGATCGACTCGGGGGGCCAGACGTACCTGCTCCAGGCCGGTCCCGGTGACGGCGGGCTCACCGGCCGGTTCGTGAGCGGTGGCCAGACCTACGCCTTCACCGCGGTGCTCGAGGGCGACACGGTGGTGTTCGTCACCGCCGGCACCACCTACCGCCTGCAGCGGCAACGCGATCCCTTCGCCTCGGGGCCGGTGGACCCGTTCGCCGCGGCGCCTGGGCCCCTTCCCACCGAGACCACGCCTACCGGGGCGCGCGCGGCGCCGCGATCCGACGTCGTCGCGACGGGTCGCTACGCGACCCTGACCGAGGACGACGCCCTCGCCTTCATCGAGGCGCTCGAGTTCGTGCTCGAGCAGCTCGGCTACCCGTACCCGTTCGACGCTACCGAACGCCGCGAGGCGGTGGCCGAGATCGCCGCGTTCTTCCCCAGCGCGCCACAGCAGGATCAGCTCGTGCTCGCCGACGCGCGGTTCATCTGGAACCGCGTGCAGGAGAACTGGCCGCGGTCCTCCGAGGCCGAGCAGCGCGAGTTCGCCCTGGGCGTGCTCATCCTCGCGTTCGGCGCCGAGACGGTGCAGTCGTGGGTCGGCCCCGGCGGCTCCGGCGGCGGTCGAGCGATGGGCGGCGGTGGCGGCGGCGGCGGCATCGGCTGCTCCACCTTCGAGGAGTGCACGAGCCGCTTCGTCGACGAGAAGACGTGGACCGACACCTTGAACGCCCAGAACTGCTGGGCCTCGGCCGGCTGCGAGAGCTACGACTCGGGGACCTCGACCTTCACCTACGGCAACGACGATTGGTGAACCGCGTGGCGCCTGGCGTTCGTGCGGGCGGCCGTCATGGCTCCTTGGAGGTGTCCAGGATCCTGACGCGGTTGCCGGACGGGTCGTCGAACGCCGCGTAGCGGCCCGGCGGGATGTCCTGCGGCTCGAGCACGAACGTCAGGCGCTCCTTGTGCTGTTCGAAGAACGCGTCCACGCTGTCGACCACGAAGATGGGCCCGGGCTTGCCGGCCTCGGTCGGGTCCTGCTCCAGCATCATCTGCACGTCGCTGTCGGGCAGGTCCAGCCCAGCGACGAACTCGTCCTCCTGCCACACCTGCTCGAAGCCGAGGAGGTCGCGGTACACCGCGAGCGCCGCGGCCAGGTCCTTCACCGGCATGTACACGAACGTCAGCTGCATGGAGCCTCACCTCTGATCGCCCAGGGTAGCCCGAGCGGAGGTTCGGGTCCGCGAAGGACCACGCCGGCCCCGGATGGCGACCGGCTCGAGCGGCGATCGCGGCCATGTGATCCACGTCGTCCGCGTGCTAAGGCCCTTCCGTCGCCGCGACGGGCGCGAGCGCGATCCGGACCAGGTACGCGGCGTGCGGGTCGGCGGTACCGACCGCCACCTCCCGGTATCGCTCCAGGAGCTCGCCCAGTTCGTGCTGCAGCCTCTTGGCGTCCGCGGCCCGCAGGCTGAGCTCGTCCCACGACGAGAGCAGGGCGGGGGCTTCCGGTCGCAGCAGGTGGCGGTGCAGGTCCCAGTCGTCGGGCGCGTCCTCCGGCCCGTAGTCGACGTGGAGCCGGCCGGCGTCGTCCTTGAACACGCGGAGTCCCCAGCGCTCGGGATCCTCGATCACCTCCCAGCTGGCGCGGACGAGGCCGCGCACGAGCCGCTCGTCGAGACGTGCGTTCGTCTCCTGGACCAGCTCCTCGAGGGTGGCGGCGGGCGTCGCCGCGAAGGGGACGAACAAGCCCCCGCCGACGGCGGTGTAGTACTTGATCGGCCGGCCCGCACGCGGCTGCGAGCGCGACACGCGCAGGATGCCGAGCTCCGTCATCCGGCGGACACGGTAGTAGAGGTCGTCGAGCTCCGTGTCGAGGCTCGCGGCGGCCTCGGCCACCGACGCCTCGGCACTCAGGAACGGGGCCAGGTAACGACGGTTGGCCGGCTGCACGAGGAACGTCGCCGCGTCGGGATCGTCGACGCGCGCCCACGTCCTACCTGAAGGAGGCCGTGTCATCTCCGGTAGCCTACCGCGCACCATGGTCCCAGAAGGAGCGAGACCATGATGATCCAGAGCATGCACTTCCATCAGGAGCACGCCGCCCAGACGACCCAGCGCTACCAGCGCGAGGCGACGATCGAGCGCGCCCTCCGCGCGCTGCGCGCCGGCGGCCACGAGCCGCGGCCCCGCACCGCCCGTCGCGGCCCGATGTTCCGCCTCGCGCTCACGCCGCGCACCTAGGGAGGCGCGCGGCCACCGACGGCGGCCGCCGAGCGCGATACGCTGCCGCCGACGGGAGGTCACCATGTGCGGTCGCTACACGCTCTACCACGACGAGGAGGACCTCACGAGCCTGTTCGAGCTCGACGCGTTCCCGCTCGTGCGCCGCTACAACGTCGCTCCCACGCAGGTCGCGCCCGTGGTGCACGCGGTCGGCGGCACGCGCGAGCGGATCGACGCCCGCTGGGGGCTCCTCCCGCACTGGGTGAAGGACCCCGGCACCTTCAAGACGCTCCTCTTCAACGCCCGCGCCGAGACGGCGGCCGAGAAGCCGAGCTTCCGTGACGCGATGAAGCGCAGCCGCTGCGCGGTCCCGGCGAGCGGGTTCTACGAGTGGGCGAAGCGTGACGGCTCCAAGCAGCCACACCACATCGTCCGGCGCGACGGCGCGCCCATGATCCTCGCGGGACTCTACAGCCTGCACCGCGAGGCGGGGCCGACCTTCACGATCCTGACGACCAGCCCGAACGCGCGGGTGAGCGAGCTGCACGACCGCATGCCCGTCATCCTGCCGCCGGAGGACCTGGCGCGGTGGCTCGATCCCGAGATCACCGACCCCACGACGCTGGAGGAGCTGCTACGCCCGGTGGCGAGCGACGTCATCGACGTCTACCCGGTCGGCAAGGCCGTCGGCAACGCCCGTGTCGACGGCCCGGAGCTGGTGGAGCCGCTGCGCTGAGGGATGCCGAACGAGCGCGCGCCCGACGCGAGCGCCACCTCAGGCGGTCGGCTCGCCCGCCACCGGCTCGCCCGCAGCCGTCTCGCCCGCAGCCCGATCGAGCGCGAGCTCCAGCACGATCTCACCGTCGTCGACCTCGCCGGTGTGGGCGAATCCCGCACCGAGGTAGAACGCCTCCGGGCAGCCCTCACCAGGCACGTAGGAGACGCTCAGGGATGAGAACAGCCCCTTGGCGACCACGTGCTCGATCACCTGCCGGAGCGCCAGCGCGCCGATGCCGCGACCCTGGTAGCGCGCGTCGATCATGAACCGCCACAACCCGATCTCCGGGGATGCGGGCGGCTCGGGGCGAAGAGACTCATCGTAGACCATGACGAAGCCGACGGGCTCGTCGTCGAGGTAGATCGCGCGGTACCAGGCCTCGCTCTGGAAGAGCGCCTGCGCCAGCGAGACGGCGTTAGGGGCGACGAACTGCTTCTGGTCCGGTGCGACCTCGAGGCGGATCACGCTTCGGACCGTATCGGCGGTGATCTCGCG
>SKWV01000017.1 GCA_007128755.1 Trueperaceae bacterium | reverse complement strand
CTCGGCCGCGTCGAGACGTTCCGCTCCATGACCGCCGATCCCAGCGGTCCCACCTACGAGGCGATGGAGCGCTCCGCCGGCATCTTCCACGACACCTTGAGCCACGACATGGACCTGGCGCTCGCGATCGGCGGCGCGATCGACGAGGTGACGACGCTCGGCGCCGCGATGACCGACGCGCGCTTCGAGGCGATCGGCAAGCCCGACACCACGCTCATCACGCTGCGCTTCGCCTCCGGCGCGCTCGGCGTGATCGAGAACCGGTTGCGCACGGGGTACGGGTACGAGACCGTGCTCGAGGTCGGCGGCTCGACCGGGAAGGCGGTGGTCCGGGCGGACGAGCTCGACCGCCTCACGCTCTACCGCGACGGGCGCATCGAGCGGGCGCACGTGCCGTGGTTCTTGGAGCGATTCGCGGACGCCTACCGCGGCGAGCTCGGCGCGTTCTTCGTAGCCTTGCGCGCCAAGGTGGCGACGGAGCCCGGCATCGCGCAAGGACTCCGCGTGCTCGCGGCGTGCGAGGCCGCGGAGCGCTCGTACCACGAGCGGCGGCCGTGCCGCCCGCGCGCCGTCGTGGATCCCTCCACCGGGCGAGCCTGACGACGCGCGTGCCGCGCCGTGGACCGTTGCGATTGACAGCCCCTCGGAGCGGCGCTACCATCACCCCATAACGCCAAGGGGTGCATCAGGCTGGTTCTCGGTCACTGATGGCGACCCATCGAACCGGTTCGATGGCTCGAGGAGAGCACATGAGCACGATCCGCGACATCGCTCGCCTGGCCGGGGTCTCGGTCTCGACGGCGTCGCTCGCGCTGAACGACGACCGGCGGGTGCGCGAGGAGACGCGCCGCCGGGTCCTCGCCGCCGCCGGCACCCTCGACTACCACCCCATGCGAGCGGCGCGCAGCCTGTCGAGCGGCCGCACGTGGTCGATCCACCTGCTCGACCCCGCCCTCGGCGAGAACATGTCCAGCGGCTTCTTCACCCGCTTCCTGCGCGGCCTCCACGACGTCGCCCGCGACGGCGGGTACACCCTCACCCTCACCGTGCCGGAGGACGAAGCCGAGTCGCGCGCCGTGCTCAAGCGCCTCATCGCCGAGCGCTGGTCCGACGGCGTCGTCCTCATGAACCCCACCGAGCACGACGGCGCCCTCGGGGACGTCGTCGCCGCCGGTTTCCCGCACGTGCTCGTCGGCCGGAGCCCGGTCGCGGGCGTCTCCACGATCGACAACGACAACGTCCGCGTGGCGTTCGACGCGACGGCGAGCCTGCTCGAGGCCGGCCGCCGTGCGCCGCTGCTCCTCAACGGTCCACGCGACCGCACCTTCACTCAGGACCGCGCCCGCGGCTACCTGGACGCCTGCGCGGCGTTCGGCGTGTTCGACGCGCCCGTCGCCTACGTCGACGGGCTGGCCGACGCCACGATGCGCGCGCTCGCCGCCCACCGCGAAGCCGGACGGCCACTCGACGCGCTCGTCACCGTCAGCGATCCGCAAGCCGTGGTCGCCATGCGCGCGCTGCAGGAGGACGGGCTGCGGATCCCGGGCGACGTGGCGATCATCGGGATGAACAACGACGACGTCACGCAGTTCACCAACCCGCGGCTCAGCAGCGTCGAGCTCAACGCCTACGACCTCGGGCGCGGCGCGATCGAGACGCTGCTCGAGCGCATCGCCAACGGTGCCGGGGACGCGCAGCGGCGCATCGTGCCACACACGCTGGTGAGCCGGGAGTCGTGCCCGTGAGCCCCGCCCGGCGCACCGCCTACTTCGTCCCGCACACCCACTGGGACCGCGAGTGGTACCAGCCGTTCCAGGTGTTCCGCGCGCGGCTCGTCGACGTCGTCGACCGGGTGCTCGAGCTCCTGGAGCGCCGCGACTACCGGCGCTTCACCCTCGACGGCCAGGCGGTGGTGCTGGACGACTACCTGGAGATCAGGCCCGAGCGCGAGGCCGACGTCGCGCGGCACGTGCGCTCGGGTCGCCTGCGCATCGGCCCCTGGTTCGTGCTCGCCGACGAGTTCCTGGTGAGCCCCGAGTCCCTGATCCGCAACCTCGCGCTGGGCCGCGACACCTGCCTCCGCTTCGGCCCGCCCATGCCGGTCGCCTACACCCCGGACTCGTTCGGCCACATCTCCCAGCTGCCGCTCATCGTCCGCGGGTTCGGCATGGACGCGATCGTGTTCGAGCGCGGCGTGGGCGACGAGGGCGAGCGCTTGCGCGGCGAGTTCACCTGGGAGACGGCCGACGGCGAATCGAGCGTCTTCGCCGTCCACCTGCCGGGCACGTACTCCTCGGCCGCCGCGATCGGCCACGTCGATTGGGAGCTGAGCGACCCGTACGACGCCGCGCGGGCGGTGCGCCAGATCAGGTCGGTGCTGTACGGCAGCGACGACTTGGGGCCCGAGTTCCCGACGTGGTTGCGCGAGTCCGTCGAGCGCCTCGAGGGCGGCATCGACGCCTACGCCACCGGCGAGGCGCTGCTGCTGCTGAACGGTTCGGATCACCTCTTCCCGCAGCCCAACGTGTCGGAGATCATCGCCGACTTGAACGCGGCGTTCGACGACGTCACGTTCGTGCATGCCGACGTCGAGGAGTTCGTGCAGGCCGCACGGGCGCAGGACGTGGCGCTCGAGACGTACCGCGGCGAGTTCCGTGGGAGCCGCTACCAGCACGTCCTCCCCGGCGTGCTCTCGGCCCGGGTCTACCTCAAGCAGGCCAACCGACGCGTCGAGACGCTGCTCGAGCGCTACGCCGAGCCGCTCACGGTCATCGCGGCGCTGCAGGGCGCGCCCGACGTCGGGCCGCTGCTGCGCTCGGCGTGGCGCACGCTCCTGCTCAACCACGCGCACGACTCCATCTGCGGCTGCTCGGTCGACGCGGTGCACCGCGAGATGCTGACCCGCTTCGAGCAGGTCACGCAGCTCGGCGGCGACCTCTGCCGCCGCGCCATCGACCACCTCGCCGGGCACCGCGACGACCCGCGCGACGAACGCTTGGGCACCTCCCACGTCGCGCTCTTCAACGCGCTGCCCAGCGCGATCGACGCGGTGATGACGACCGACCTCCTCCTGCCGCCCGGCAGCGCCGCCTCGCTGCGCGTGCGCGACGCCTCCGGGTTCGCCCTCCCGACGCAGGTCGAGGCGAGGCCCGCGACGGCGCCGGGGGACGCGCGCATAGCGCGTGAGGCGGTGCGGCTGACGTTCGCCGCCACGCTGCCCCCGCTGGGCGTGACCAGCGTGCGCATCGACCGCGACGCGGACGCGCCGCCGCCCGAGCACGAGCGCGGTGGCGTCAGCGCCGAGCCTGCCGACGACGGTGTCGTCGTCGAGAACGACGCGCTGCGGGTCGAGGTCGACGCCCAGGGCGCCATCGTCCTGCACGACCGGACGAGCGGCCACGTCCACGCGCTCGACCTGCGCTTCGAGGACGAGGCCGACGCCGGCGACGAGTACGACTTCTCGCCGGTCCCGGACGACGTGCCCATCCTCGTCTCGGGCACGCGCGAGGCGCCCACCGTGCGGGCGGCCGGGCCGCTGCGGGCGACCGTGCGGCTCCCCTACCGGCTGACGCTCCCCCAACGCCTCGCCGACGACCGCCGCTCGCGCGTCGGCGCCGCCCTCCTGGACGTCGACGTCGACCTGACGCTCGACGCCGGCTCGAGTCGGCTCGACGTCACGGTGGCGCTCGACAACCGCGTCGATGATCACCGATTGCGCCTGCGCGTCGCGACCGGCTGCGCCGCCGAGCACGTCTGGGCCGACGGCCACTTCCACGTGCTCGAGCGGCCCGTGACGCCACCCGCGGGCGAGGGCTGGTTCCAGCGCCCCACCGGCACGAGTCACCAACGGCGGTTCGTGGCCGTCACGGACGGCGAGCGCGGGCTGGCGGTCCTCAACCGCGGCCTGAACGAGTACCAGGCCCACCTGAGCGCCGAGGGCGTCGATCTGGCGGTCACGCTGCTCCGCTGCGTCGGCTGGCTCTCGCGCGACGACGCGCTGGCGCGTCCGCAGGGGGCCGGTCCCGCCCTGGCGACCCCCGAGGCCCAGTGCCACGGACCGCAGCGCTTCGAGCTGGCGATCGTGCCCTTCGGCGGCCGCTGGTGGGAGGGCGCGCTGCTGCTCGAGGCCGAGCGCTTCGCGGCGCCGCCGCTGGCGCTCGCCGCCGCCGCCGCCGTGCAGGCGCCGGGGCTCGAGCTCGACGCACCGTTGACCCTCTCCTCCTACGCTCCCGCTCGCGGCTCCGGCCGCAGCGCCATCGTCCGCATCTGGAACCCGGCGCCGGTCACGGTGACGGGACGCCTCGCCGTCCACCACCCCCTGCACGAGGTCCACCTCGTGCGTCTCGACGAGACGCGTGAGAGCGCGTTGGAGCATGTCGACGGGGTCGTCGACGTCACGCTCGCTCCGGCCGCGGTGATCTCGCTCGAGCTCGTCTTCGCCGACGAGGAGGTGAGCCATTGATCTGAGACCCGCCGCACAGCGCGTACCACCCGTTCGGTCCACACCTACTCACGACATGGGAGGAACGATGTCCAACCTCATCACCCGCACGCTCTTCAGGCTCGCCGTGACCCTGGCCCTGGTCGGGCTCGCGGCCTCGGCGTTCGCCCAGACCCTCACGATCACCGGCCGCATGGTCACCGGTGGCGTCAACGAGCAGCAGGTCGACTGGCTCAGGCAGTTCGTCATCCCGGAGTTCGAGGCCAGGAACCCCGGCGTCACCGTCGAGTTGATCGAGTTCGGCGGCTCCGACGAGGCGCTCAAGGAGCAGTACGCCCTCGATCTCTCCGTCGGCGCCGGCGCCGACGTGATGGCCTTCGACGGGTTCTGGATCCCCGAGTTCAGCGAGGGCGAGATGCTGCAACCGCTCGACGTCGTCGGCGGACCCGCGGTGAACGACTGGGAGGGCTGGAACCACATCCCACAGGGCCTGCAGGAACTGACGATGTTCGAGGGCGATCGCTACGGCATCGCGCTCGGCACCGACTACCGCATGGTCTTCGTGCGCCACGACCTGCTGAGCGAGGCCGGCATCGAGGACGCCGAGAACTGGCAGCCGACCTCCTGGGACGACCTGCTCGACGTCGCCCGCACGCTCAAGGAGCACGACCCCGCCTCGTTCCCCCTGCAGATCAACGCCGGCACCGCCATGGGTGAGGCGACCACCATGCAGGGGTACTTCATGCTGCTGCTCGGCACCGGACACTTCCTGACCGACGAGGAGGACCGCTGGATCGTCCGCAGCCAGGGCATCCTCGACACGCTCGAGCTCTACCAGGAGATCTACGGCGACGAGCAGCTCGGCGACCCGCGCGCGCAGCTCCTCCAGGACGGCCGGAACCGCACCTTCGCGAACTTCCGCGACGGCACGACGGCGCTCCTGGTCGAGGGCGACTGGTTCTACCGCGCCGTCACGGCGCCCGGTTCGGAGTTCGAGGTCGCCAACCGCGACGACGTCATGACGTGGGTCAAGATGCCGGCGCAGGAGCCCGGCGCGGGCCTTCGTGACCAGGACTTCGTCACCATCTCCGGCGGCACCGGCTTCGTGCTCAACCCGAACACGCAGCACGGCGAGCTCGCCTGGGAACTGCTGGCCTTCATGAACAGCCAAGAGGCGCTCGAGGCCGCGCAGGAGCACCAGCCGCGCATCCGCGTCCGCGACGACGTGCCCGTCCCCGGCGTGCCGTTCCTGACCGACGCCGCCGAGGCGCTCGGGCCGCTCACCACCGCCAGGCCCAACCTGGCCGTCTACCCCGAGATCTCGTTCCAGGCGCAGCTCATGACCGAGCGCGTCGTCTCGGGCGAGATGACCCCGATGCAGGCCATGGACGCCTACGCCCGCGCGGTGGCCGACATCGCCGGCGCCG
>SKWV01000037.1 GCA_007128755.1 Trueperaceae bacterium | reverse complement strand
GAGGCCGCGGCGATGGCCGGGCTCCGCTGCGCGGTGGTGTCGAACTCGCCCGCGCTCGTCGTCGAGGCGACGCTCGCGCCGCACCCTTGGGCGCAGCGGCTGGACGTGCGCGTCACGGCCGACGACGTGCTCCGCCCGAAACCGGCACCCGACCTCTACCGGCTCGGCCTCGCGCGACTCGGCTTGGGCGCCGCCGACGCGATCGCCATCGAGGACAGCCCCCTCGGCGCCACCGCCGCCGTGGCCGCGGGCGTGCGCTGCATCGCCGTGCCGTCGCCGCGGGCAGCGAGGGGCGGCTTCGACGCGGTGACGCCGCACGTGGCTCGCGACCTCTACGAAGCCGCCGCCTGGCTCGGGCTCGCCGCCGCGGTGGGAGCCGGCGCCTCGGCCACCTGACGCGAGTCGCCACCTCGCATGCGTGTCCGTTGCCCGTGGCGCTCCTGAGGCCACGCGTACCCTTGGCTCCGAGGGAGGTGCGACATGGACCGACGGGGACCGACATCCGGCCGCGACGAGAGCGTCCGGATCGCCGCCGGCGACGTGACGCTCGAGGGCAGCCTGGAGGGACTCGAGGGCGCGCGCGGCGTGGTGCTGTTCGCGCACGGCAGCGGCAGCGGCCGCCACAGCCCACGCAACCGCGCGGTCGCCGCGGCCTTGCGGCGCGGCGGGCTCGCCACGCTGCTCTTCGATCTGCTCACGGCGGAGGAGGAGGCCGTCGACCTGCGCACGCGCGAGCTGCGGTTCGACATCGCGTTCCTGGCGTCGCGCCTGCAGATCGCCGCGACGTGGCTGCGGACGCTGCCCGAGGCGCAGCGGCTCGACGTCGGGTACTTCGGGGCGAGCACCGGCGCCGCCGCGGCGCTCGTCGCGGCCGCCGCCGAGAGCGACCTGGTGCAGGCCGTCGTCTCGCGGGGCGGACGGCCGGACCTGGCCGGAGAGGCGCTCGAGCGCGTGCGCGCCCCCACCCTGCTGATCGTCGGCGGACGCGACGAGCAGGTCCTCGAGCTCAACCGGCAGGCGTTCGAGCGGCTGCGGGCGCCCAAGGAGCTCGAGGTGGTGGAGGGCGCCACGCACCTGTTCGAGGAGGCGGGCGCGCTCGACCGGGTGGCCGACTTGGCGCGGGACTGGTTCGTGACGCACCTGGGCCGGTAGTTCCCTCCGCAGGGAGCGTCGGCCGCCTGGCTACTGCGGCCGCGCCCCCTCGGGCAGCGGGCTCACGTACGGCAGCCCTCCCGTCGCGGCTTCGAACTCGTCGCGGGCCGCTCGCAGCGCCCGAGCGTCGGTCATGAGCTCGAGACCCGTCATGGCCATGACGCGAGCGGCGAAGTCCATGCCACGGAAGCCGACGGCCGTGCCGGACGCGGCCGTGATCTGCCACGAGTGCCCGGGGGAGCCGAGCGGGTGGCAGCACGCCAGCAGGTTCGCGGTCGGCGCGATGTGGCTGACGTCGGCGACTTCGGTCGAGCCGTGCAGGATGCGGGGCTGGTCGCTCGGGCGGATCACGTTGCGGCAGAGCACGTCGCCGATGTGGTCCGCGGTCGTGCCCGTGGCGGCTTCGTGCAGCACCTCGCGGCGCGCGAGCTCGATCGTGTCGGCGTCGAGTGACGCCTGCAGGGCGGTGGCGAACGCCATCTCGTCGTCGGAGAACGCGACGCCGCCGAGCGCCTCCATCTTGTCGAGCATGATGGCGCCGATCGTCTCGTTGGGGAGCAGGTCGTAGCAGCCGGTCAGGAACTCGACGTCGTACGTCGTGCCGCTCATGAGCGCGGCGCCCTTGGCGCAGTCGAGCACGCGCGCGTAGATCGCGTCGACTTGCTTACGCTTCGGCGCGCGCACGAAGTACCAGATCGTCGCCTCGGGCGGCACGACGTTCGGCGCCCGGCCGCCGTCTGTGATGACGCTGTGGATGCGCGAGTCCTGTTCGATGTGCTCGCGCAGGTAGTTGACGCCGACGTCCATCAGCAACGCGCCGTCGAGGGCGCTTCGCCCGTGGTGCGGCGCTCCGGCGCCGTGGGCGGCGACGCCGTGGAAGTGCACCTTGAACGAGTTCATCGCCAGGCTGCTGCCCGACCAGACGGTGTTGGCGTACCCCGGGTGCCAGGTGATCGCGGCGCTCAGGTCGTCGAACGCGCCCGCGCGCGCCATGTAGGTCTTGCCGGTCAGCGTCTCCTCGGCGGGGCAGCCGTAGTAGCGCACGGTGCCGGGCGTGCCGGCCCCCTGCATCGCCGCGCGCAGCGCGAGCGCCGCCCCGAGCGCGGCGACGCCGTAGAGGTTGTGCCCGCAGCCGTGCCCCGGTCCGCCCGGGACGAGCTCGCGGCGCTCGGGCGTCGCGTCCTGCGACAGGCTCGGCAGGGCGTCGTACTCGCCGAGGATGCCGACGATGGGCTCCCCGCTGCCCCACGAGGCGACGAACGCCGTCTCCATCCCGCCGACGCCCCACTCGATCTCGAAGCCGTTCGCGGCGAGGTCGTCGGCGATGAGCCGCGAGGCGAACGTCTCGCGCAGCGCGGTCTCGGGTCGCTCCCAGATCGCCCGCGCCTGCGTGGCGAGGTGCTCGTAGTGTTCGTCCAGGTAGTCGGTGATCGTCTCGTCGGCGCCCATGCCTGAGTCCTCTCGCGCGATGCGGTCGCGGTGTGCGGGAGCATACCAGGGGCCTTGGCGGCTCCTCCTTGGTCGTGCGGGATACGCTCACCGACGCCTGGGCGGTGCGTAGCATGGTGGATCGTCCCGCGCGGATCGTCCCGCACGCGCGGTCGCACCCGGAGGTCTCCATGCGCATCCCGGCCATCCTCATCGCCCTGCTGCTCGTCGCGTCGAGCGCGCTCGCGCAGACGCTGACGACCGCGATCGGCGCCAACCCGCCGACGCTCGACCCGCAGTCGACCTTCAACGGCTTCTCGTTCCACGTGACGAATCAGGTGTACGAGACGCTCGTGCGGGTGACGCCGGAGGGCGAGGTCGTCCCCGGCCTCGCGACCGCCTGGAGCTACCCCGAGCCGACGACGCTCCGCCTGACCCTGCGCGAGGGCGTGACGTTCCACGACGGCAGCCCCTTCGACGCCGACGCGGTCGTGGCGTCGTTCGAGCGCATCTTGGATCCGGAGACCGCGGCGCCAGGCCGCTTCGTGCTCGGCGCCATCACCGACGTGACCGCGGTCGACGAGACGACGGTCGACATCGTCACCGATCCGCCCTTCGCGCCGCTGCTCGCGCACCTCGCGCACCCGGTGTCCGCCATCGTCCCGGCCGATCTCGGCGACACGCTCGGACGCCAGCCGGTCGGCACCGGTCCGTTCGTCTTCGTGCGCTGGATCGACGGCAGCGAGGTCGTGCTGGAGGCCAACGCCGCGTACTGGGGCGGCGCCCCCGCGCTCGACGGGGTGGTCGTGCGCATCATCCCCGAGGTCAGCACGCAGATCGTCGAGCTCCGCGCCGGCGGCGTCGACATGATCTTCAACGTGCCGCCCGACAACTTCGTGGCGCTGCAGGCCGCCGGGGCGCTCGTGACGGAGGCCATCGACGGCTGGGGCAGCACGCACCTGATCCTGAACGTGGAGCACCCCAAGCTCGAGGACGTGCGCGTCCGCCAGGCACTCGCGCATGCCATCGACAAGGAGCTCATCGCCGAGGAGATGCTGCTCGGCCTGGCGCGGCCGGGCGTGGCGCCGCTGCCGCCCACCATCCGCTTCTCGGCCGACCTCGCCGAGCCCTACCCGTACGATCCCGACGCCGCCCGCGCGCTCCTCGCCGAGGCCGGCGCCGAGGGCCTGAGCCTGCGCCTCGACCTCTACCAGAACCCCGACCTCGAGGCGGTGGCGCAGGTGCTGCAGTTCTCCTTCGAGGAGATCGGCGTGTCGCTCGACATCCGCGTGCAGGACTTCTCGGCCTACACCCAGGCCGTCCAGGCCGACGACGTCGAGCTCTCGATGACGGGCTGGGGCACCGTGACGCTCGACGCCGACTACACGCTCTACGCCTTCTTCCACTCCGACGAGATCCCCACCAACAACCGCTCGCGCTACGCCGACCCGGAGATCGACGCGCTGCTGCAGCAGGGCCGCGACGCCACCGACCCGGCCGAGCGCGAGGCCGTGTACCTCGAGGTGCAGGAGACGGTCGTGCAAGAGGTGCCGATGGTGACGCTCTACTACCCGCAGTTCACGTACGCGAAGCGGCCCGCCGTGCAGGGCGAGTCGATCGCGTTCTCGTGGATCCTGCTCGACCTGCGCGACGCGACGCTGACCGACTGAGCCTTGCTCGCGTACGCGCTGGGCCGACTGATCGGCACGGTGCCGGTGCTCTTCGGGGTGACCCTGCTGGTGTTCCTGATGGCGTGGGTCACCCCCGGAGACCCGGTGGTCGCCATGCTCGGCGAGGCGGCGCAAGGCATCTCGCGCGAGGCGCTCGAGGAGCTGCGCGGCCAGCTCGGGCTCGACCGTCCGCTCCCCGTGCAGTACGTCTCGTACGTGACCGGGCTGCTCCAGGGTGACCTCGGCACGTCGGTGCGCTCACGGCGCCCCGTGCTGGCCGAGGTCGCGGACCGCCTGCCGGCCACGCTCGAGCTGGCGCTGGCGGCGCTCACCATCGCGGTGCTCATGGGCGTCGGGCTGGGCGTGTGGGCGGCGGTCCGCAAGGGCACCTTCGTCGACGGCGCGGCCATCGCGGTCGCGCTCGTGGGCGTCTCGATCCCCGTGTTCTGGTCGGGGTTCTTGCTCATGATGGTGTTCGCGCTCGAGCTCGGCTGGTTGCCGGCGAGCGGGCGCGGCACCTGGCAGCACCTGGTGCTGCCGGCGTTCACGGTGGGCGTCTCGTCGGCCGCCTACATCGCCCGCATCACGCGCGGCGCCATGCTCGAGGCGCTCGGGCAGGACTACGTCCGCACCGCGCGCGCGAAGGGTCTGCACGCGCGCCGCGTGGTGTTCCGCCACGCCCTGCGCAACGCCCTGCTGCCGATCGTGACGGTCGTGGGCCTGCAGTTGGGCGGGCTGCTCGGCGGCGCGGTGCTGACCGAGACGGTGTTCGCCTGGCCCGGCGTCGGCCGGCTCCTGGTCGACGCGATCATCGCCCGCGACCTGCCGGTCGTGCAGGGCTCGGTGCTCGTGGTGTCGCTGCTGTTCATCCTGGTGAACCTCGCGGTGGACCTGTCGTACGCCGCCATCAACCCGAAGGTGCGCTATGGCTGACGCCGCGACCGTTCCCCGCCTGCCCGCCTCGGGCCTGCGCGGCTGGTGGCGCTCGCCCGCCATGCGGCGCTTCCGCCGGCACCCGGGGTCGTGGGTGGGCGGCGGCATCGTCATCGTGCTGGTGCTGGTCGCGCTGTTCGCGCCCTACCTCGCCGATCGGCCGCCCAATGCGCAGAACCTGCGCGCGCGCCTGCAGCCGCCCTCGCTGGAGCACCCGTTCGGCACCGACGAGTTCGGCCGCAGCGTCTACTCCCGCGTGCTGCACGGCACGCGCGTGTCGCTGCTCACGGGCCTCGTGCCGGTGCTGGTGGCGCTGACCATCGGCTCGACCATCGGCCTCGTGGCCGGCTACGTGCGGGGCCGGCTCGACGGCGTGCTGATGCGGGTCATGGACGTGCTGCTGGCGTTCCCGTCGCTGTTGCTGGCGCTCGCGGTGGTGGGGACGCTCGGTCCCGGCATCGTCAACGCCGTCATCGCCATCGCCATCGTCGACATCCCGCAGTACGCGCGGCTCGTGCGCAGCGTCGTGCTCGGCGCCCGCGAGGAGGACTACGTGCACGCCGCCCGCTCGCTCGAGGCGCGCGACGAGCTGCTCATGTGGCTGCACGTGGCGCCCACCGCGATCGGTCCGGTCGTGGTGCAGTCGACGCTCGGCATCGGCTTCGCGATCCTGGCGATCGCCGGCCTGTCGT
>SKWV01000361.1 GCA_007128755.1 Trueperaceae bacterium | reverse complement strand
CGCAGGGCGCGCGCACGCGGACCACGGTCACGAGCATCCGCGACGAGCCGCTCCGCGTCCGGTCGGACTGGGAGGACGAGCGCACGTTCGTGCTGCAGGTGTCGCGTGCGCTCGACCAGGGTGAACGCGTCCGGATCGAGATCGACCGGCTCTTCGACGCTGCCGGGAGGCCGGTCGCGACGCCGATCCGGCTCGTGTACCAGTGACGGCGCAGCGGCATGCTGGCAGTTGAGGGCTTCAGTTACAAACATGTTTTTCCGTGGGTATCGTCGACGAAGCACGCTTGGACCTCCAGCCGAACATGTCATATTCGCGTGCCTGACGCGCAAACGCGGTTGACTGGAGTTCGTGCTCGTGCTATACCGACGTTAATCACAGTCTATGCCGGTGCAAAAAACCGGTGCCCGAAACGTCCTCAGGAGGGCCGATGGCGACCAAGGGTCGAGTGCTGACAGAGACCGCTGCAGCGACGTCACGCGTAGCACGTCGGCGCTTCCCGTGGCGCGATGCGGCGGCCGGGTACCTCTTCGTCGGCCCGTTCCTCCTGGCGTACGTGGCGTTCCTGGTGACGCCGTTCGTGCGCGGCATCTGGATCAGCCTCCACGACTGGAACCTGCTCGCCGTGAGCATCAACCCGGATGCCAAGCGCTTCGTGGGGCTCGACAACTACACGCGCATGCTCTGGGGCGACGGCATCGTCTGGAGCCTCGACCACCAGCTCGTTCCACGCTTGGCGGGCGTGGTGATCGTGGCGCTCCTGGCCTGGTGGTGGCGCAGCGGCGCCATCAACCGCTCCACGGCGCTCGCCGGGATCGGCGCCACGCTGCTGCTCTTCGGGCTCCTCCTCGGCCTCCACCCTGGCGAGGAGGGGCGCTGGGGCGACCGGCGCTTCTGGCCCATCGTCGGGAACACGCTCACCTTCGTGGCGCTCACCGTCCCCAGCGTCACGCTCCTGGGGCTGGCACTGGCGCTCGGGCTCAACCGCGACGACCGCGCCAGCGCCGCGCTGCGCACGGCGTTCTTCCTGTCGCAGGTGCTCTCCGTCACCGTCGTGACCCTCATCTGGCAGCTCACGTTCAGCCCGCGCCAGGGCCTCATCGGCCACGCGTTCCGCACCCTCGGGCTCGAGCCGGTGTCGTGGGTCACGAGCATCGACCTGGCGATGCCGGCGATCGTGATCGCGACGGTGTGGTGGTCGCTCGGGTTCGCGATGATCCTCTTCCTGGCCGGCCTGCAGGAGATCCCGGCGGAGCTCTACGAGGCGGCCCGCCTCGATGGCGCCGGGGCGTGGGCCACGATCCGCTCCATCACCCTCCCCGCACTCTCGCGGACCATGAGCCTCGTGATCGTGCTGCAGTTGATCCTGCACTTCCAGGTCTTCGGGCAGAGCCACCTCATCACCCGCGGCGGCCCCAACGACGCCACGCAGGTGCTCGTGCGCTACATCTACCAGACGGGGTTCCGCAACAGCGAGCTCGGTTACGCGTCGGCGCTGGCCATCGTGCTCTTCGTGTTCATGCTCGTGTTCGCGATGCTCCAGATCCGCGCGTCGCGCGAGGAGGGCTGACGGTGGTCGGGAACCGAGCCGCACGCCGCATCGTCGTGATCGTCCTGATGCTCGCCGCCGCGCTCTGGGTGGTGCCCATCGTGTGGATGGTGTCGATGGCGCTGCAACCCAACGACCTGCTGGCCCGCACCACCTCCAACGTCGCCTGGGGACTGATCCCCTGGCCCTTCACGCTCGACAACCTCGGTTTCGTGCTCAGCAGCGGGCTCACGCCGCGCTGGTTCCTCAACAGCGCCATCGTCGCGCTCGGCATGACGTCGCTCGTCCTCGTGCTCTCGTCGATGGCCGGCTACGCCTTCGCTCGCATCCCGTTCCCGGGGCGCCGGCTGCTCTACCCGCTCGTGCTGGCGGGGCTCGTGATCCCGGAGCAGGCGATCTTCATCCCGCTCTACACGATGTTCGCCGAGTGGGGCTGGCACAACGGCTACTTCGCCCTCATCGCGCCGCGCCTCGCCGTGCCGATCGGCGTGTTCCTGATGACGCAGTTCTTCCGCGGCATCCCCGACTACATCGAGGAGGCGGCGACGCTCGACGGCGCCGGCCGCTGGACCGTCTTCACGCGCATCATGCTGCCGCTCTCGATCCCCGCGCTCTCGACCCTCGCGATCCTCACGTTCCTGTACGCCTGGAACGACTACCTCTGGCCCCTCGTCTCCGCGAGCCGCCCCGAGATGTTCACCATCACCCTGGGCCTCGCGAGTCTGCAGACGAACTTCGCGCAGAGCGAAGGCTTGGGCCGCGTGATGGCGTCGGGCGTGCTCGCCAGCCTGCCCGTCGTGCTCCTCTTCCTCCTCTTCCAGCGCCAGGTCGTGCGCGGCATCGCCATGGGGAGCGGCAAGTGACCGACTCGTCGCACTCCCGTCCATCGTCCACCTCTCGGATCAGCCCCAAGGAGGCACTCTGATGCGTCGACCCCACGTTCTCTCCATCCTGCTCGCCCTGCTGCTCGCGGCCGCGCCCGCGTTCGCGCAGGAGACCACCATCACGCTCGGACGGTTCTTCGGGGCGTGCGACACGCCGGGCGTCTCCATCGCCGACGCGGTCGGCGAGCCCTGCATCATCCAGGCGATCGTCGACGCCTTCGACGCCGCCGACAACGGCGTGAGGGTCGAGACCCTCCCCACCGACTGGGGCAACTACTACGACCAGATCAAGGCGTCCTACGCGGCCGGCAACGCGCCCAGCGTGCACGTGATGCACTCCTCGGCGATCCCCGAGTTCGCCTCGCTCGGCGCCCTCGCCGACCTCTCCGAGCACCTCGCCGCCGCCGGGATCGACACGAGCGACTGGGAGGCGACCGCACGCGACGCCGTCACCTACGACGGCCGCGTGTACGGCGTGCCGATGGACGCCCACGCCAACCTCTGGCACGTGAACCTCGAGCTGATGGCGGCCGCGGGCCTCGTCGATGACGACGGGGCGCCGATCCTGCCGAGCAGCCCCGAAGAGATGCTCGAGCACGCCGCCATGGTGCGCGACGCCACCGGCGCGAGCTACCTGGCGGCGGACTTCGCGGAGTTCCCCATCGGCGTGCGCCTGGTCATGGCGCTCGCCTGGCAGCAGGGGGCCGAGCTCTTCGGCGACGGCGTCTCCAACGTCAACTCGCCCGAAGCCGTGCGCGCCGTCGAGACGATCGTCGCGCTCTTCGACGGCGGCTTCGCCGACCCGCGCCTCAACTACGCCGACTCCCAGCAGGCGTTCTTGGACGGCGAGTCCGCCATCCTCGTCAACGGCACCTGGGTGGTCGACTTCTACGGCGCGCAGGCCGCGAACACGAACGTGGCCCTGACCGACTACTACGCGGCCGACTTCCCGACGCTCTTCGACACGCCCGCGACGTGGGCGAGCAACCACCTGTGGGCGATCCCCGTCACCACGCAGCGCGATCCCGAGAAGTTCGACGCCGCGCTCGAGCTGCTCGCGTGGATCAACGACCAGAACCTCGCGTGGTCGCGCACCGGGCACCTCTCCGTCCGGACGTCCGTGCTCGAGAGCGACGCGTACGCCGCGCTGCCGCACCGCGACGAGTACGCCGGCACCATCGAGATCGCTCGCGACGTCCAGCCCGTCGTGCGCTACGACGCCGTGCAGGACGTGTTGAACCGCGAACTGCAGGCGATCTGGCTCACCGGCAAGCCGATCGCTCAAGCGCTCGCCGACGCCGACGCGCAGGTCCAGGACCTGCTGGACTGAAGGCGGTCGAAGGGCGGGGCCTCGGCCCCGCCCCGCCGCGCCTCGTCATGGATCCCGTCATCGCACCGCGCCCGCACGTCCCCATCGCATCCGACTCCATCCCTCGGCCCGAACACCCCCGGCCACGGCTCCGCCGCGAGCGCTGGCTGAACCTCAACGGCCCCTGGGACTTCGCCATCGACGGCCCCGAGAGCGTCCACGAGCGGCAGTCCGGCGGGACCTTCCCAGAGACGATCCTCGTTCCCTTCCCGCCGGAGAGCCCTGCCTCCGGCATCGGCCGACGCGGCTTCATGACCAGCGTCTGGTACCGCCGGCGCGTGCAGGTGCCCGCCGATTGGATCGGCGTGGTGCCGACCCTGCGCATCGGCGCGGCCGATTACCACACGCGCGTGTTCGTGGACGGCGCGCTCGCGCACGAGCATTGGGGAGGCTCGACGCGCATCGACGTCGATCTGCGCCCGTTCGTCGCGCCCGGCGAGAGCGTCGAGGTGGTGCTGCACTGCCAGGACGACGTCCGCACCGGGATGCAGCCGGGAGGCAAGCAGTCGTCGCGCCCGGAGTCGTACGAATGCTTCTACACCCGCGTGACCGGCGTGTGGCAGACCATCTGGCTCGAGGGCGTGCCCGAAGGGGGTCTCGAGGACCTCCAGGTGCAGGCGAGCGCCGCGACGCGGACGGCCGTGGTGACGGCGCGCCTCTTGCCGTGGCCGGAGGCGCGCTCGCTGCGGCTGCGCCTGCGGGACGGCGACACCGAGATCGCGTTCGTGGAGGGGCCCGCGGCGAACGGGCTCCCACTCGTCCTGCGGGCGCCGCAGGCGCGGCCGTGGAGCGTGTCGGACCCGGCGCTCTACGACCTCGACGTCGAGGTGCTCGACGCCGGCGGGCGCACGCTCGACCGGGTGACGAGCTACACCGGCTTCCGCGACGTCGAGGTGCGCGGCAACCGGGTGCTCCTCAACGGCGAGCCCGTGAACCAGCGCCTCGTGCTCGACCAGGGGTACTGGCCCGACACCCTCTGGACGGCGCCGAGCGACGACGCGCTCCGGCGCGACATCGAGCTCGCTCAGGAGCTGGGCTTCAACGGCGCGCGGCTCCACCAGAAGGTGTTCGAGCCTGGCTACCACCATTGGGCCGACCGGCTCGGCTACCTGACCTGGGCGGAGTTCCCGAGTTGGGGCCTCGACATCACCTCGCCGGAGGCGGCGCGCAACGCGCTCGCGGAGTGGGGCGTCGTGGTGCGGGAGTTGCGGCACCATCCATCGATCGTCGCGTGGACGCCGTTCAACGAGACGGATCGCCAGGCGGCGGACGACCCGCAGCATCACCGGACGCTGCGCGACGTGGTCGCGCTGACCCGATCGCTCGACCCCTCGCGGCCGGTCAACGACGCCAGCGGGTGGTTCCACGTCGAGACCGACCTATGGACCGTCCACCACTACACGCAGGACCCGGCGGAGCTCGAGCGCCTCCTGGAGCCGTACCCGGACGTGGTGCGCAAGGCGCCGGAGGTCGAGGCGGCGTACGCGGGCCAGCCCCTGATCGTCGACGAGTTCGGGGGGATCAAGTGGGTGCCCGAGGGCGAGAGCGAGCGTGAGGACGACTGGGGGTACGGCGAGGACCCGCGAACGGAGGACGAGTTCCTGGAGCGCCTCGAAGGGTTGATCGACGCGGTGCGGGCGTACCCGCACGTGGCCGGGTTCTGCTACACGCAGCTGACGGATGTGGAGCAGGAGCGCAACGGCTTGCTGGGCGCCGATCGCAGCGCCAAGTTCGACAAGGAGCGGCTCCGAGCGCTGCTCGAGCGCGAGCAGTCCTAAGCGTCGTGCTCGAACCTTCGACCTACGACCGCTGCGTCACTTGTCCGGGTTCGTCACCATCACGTCGCGGATCATCTGGCAGAGCTCGGCGTACCCGCCGATGAACTGCCGCAGCGTACGCCGCGTCGCCCCGTAGTCGTCGAACTCCGCCACCGTCATCCCGTCGGCGTCGTAGGCCTTTCGGAAGTCCTCGAACTTCGCACGCAGCTCGTCGACGATGCGCGGGTCGACCGGGTCGTCCATCCGCGGGGCGGCCGAGACGTCGGAGCCGTTGAAGCGCTGCGCCCACGTGAACGGGATGG
>SKWV01000407.1 GCA_007128755.1 Trueperaceae bacterium | reverse complement strand
GATCACGCTCTTCGGCCTCGACGGCGCCGTGACGCCGCTCGTGGCCGGTGAGATGCCCTCCTTCAACGTCCGTTGAGCCGCGGCGGGCGGTCGTCGCCCCCGCCAGCGCTCCGCATCACGTAGCATGCCGGCCATGACACCCGATGAGCTCGTCCTGCGCCCCGCGCACGAGCAGGCCCGGGCGATCGCCCTGGGCAGCGTCGACGAGCCCGAGTTGCTCGAGGCGACGCTGCGGCGCCTGCGCGCCGTCGACGCGGTCGTCCACGCCGTCGTCCACGTGGACGAGGAGGGCGCACGGCACGAGGCGGCCGAGGCCGCCGCCCGGCGCCGACGGGGAGAGACGATCGGGCCCCTTCACGGCGTCCCCTGCAGCGTCAAGGACTGGATCGACGTGGCCGGCATGCCCTGCACGGCGGGCGAGCGGCGCTACTCGGGCCGCCGACCGGAGCGCGACGCCAGCGTCGTCGCGCGGTTGCGGCGCGCCGGCGCCATCGTGATCGCCAAGACGAACGTCGGTGAACGCAGCGAGGCCTTCGGCCCCACCTTCAACCCGCACGACGTGCGGCGGAGTCCCGCCGGCAGTTCCTCCGGCGAGGCCGCGCTCGTGGCGGCCGCGGGGTCGGCGTTCGGGCTCGGATCGGACTCCGGCGGCAGCCTGCGGCAGCCCGCCCACGCCTGCGGCGCGCTCACCATCCGGCCGACCACGGGATTGGTGCCCCTCACCGGGCACTTCCCGATCATCACGCCCCTGCTCGATCCGCGCACGGTCATCGGGCCGATCGCCCGCAGCGTCGACGACCTCGCGCTCGTGCTCTCGGTCGTCGCGGGCCCGGACGGTGAAGACGCCTCGGCGCTGCCCTTCGCCCTCGGCGACCCGGCGGAGGTGCCCATCGGCGGGCTCCGCGTCGCCTTCTGGACCGAGCAGAGCGACTGCCGGCCGACGCCGGAGACCGTGGCGGCCGTGGAGCGCGCGGCCGAGGCGCTCTCGCAGGCCGGTGCGCACGTCGCCGCCGCCAGGCCCGATGGGCTCGAGGTCGTCTACCCGATCACGCGGACGTACTGGTCGCTGCCCGAGTCCGAGGACGCCGACGCCTGGCTTCCGAGCTGCCGGAGCGCTGCGACGGCCGACGAGGTGCAACGCTTCCGCTTCGAGTGGGACGCCCTGCGTCGGCGGCTCACCGGGTTCTTCGCGCGCCACGACGTCGCGTTGGCGCCGGTGAGCGCACTGCCAGCCGTCCTCCACGGCGAGGACGCCGGTTCGATCGCCCCGATGCTCACCTTCAGCCTCGGTGGCCAGCCCGTGGTGGTGGTGCCCTTCGGCCGTTCGCCCGAGGGGATGCCGATCGGCGTGCAGGTCGCCGCCGGGGTGGGCCGTGACCACGTGGCGCTGGCGGTCGCCCGAATGCTCGAGCGCGCCGGAGGCGGCTGGTCCCTGCCGCCGGGCGTGCCCGCCGGACCTACGCCTCGCGACCGTCCAGGGTGAGCAGCGAGCGGTAGAGGTCCGGCCGCCGGTCGCGGAAGAAGCCGAACCCGGCCCGGAAGCGCCGCGCGAAGGCGAGGTCGAGGTCGGCGTAGAGCACCGTCTCCGCGGAGCGGTCGGCCTCGGCGAGCTTCTCGCCCGTCGGGTCGGCGACGAAGCTCGAGCCGTAGAAGGTCGCCTGGCCCTCCTGGCCGACGCGGTTGGCCGCCGCCACGTAGCACGAGTTCGAGACCGCGTGGCCGATCATCGCCCGCTGCCACATGTCGCGCGTGTCCAGGCTCGGCGACGAGCCGCCTTCGGCCGGCTCGCTGCCGATCGCGGTGGGGTAGAGCAGCGCCTCGGCGCCCTGCAGCGCCATGGCGCGGGCGCACTCGGGGAACCACTGGTCCCAGCAGATGCCGACACCGATCGTGCCGAAGCTCGTCGGCCACGCCCGGAAGCCGGTGTCGCCCGGATTGAAGTAGTACTTCTCCTCGTAGCCCGGGCCGTCGGGGATGTGGCTCTTGCGGTAGATGCCGAGCCGGCTGCCGTCGGCGTCGATCATGGCGAGGCTGTTGAAGTGCGCCGGGCCGGCGCGTTCGAAGAACGAGATCGGCAGCACCACGCCCAGCTCGCGCGCCAGGTCCTGGAATCGCGACAGGAAGGGGTGGCCGTCGACCGGGTTGGCGAGCTCGAAGTACTCCTCGAGCTCGACCTGAGGCCAGTACAGGTACTCGAACAGCTCCGGCAGCAGGATCAGACGCGCTCCACCGCCCGCCGCCTCGCGCACGAGCGCCTCCGCCTTGGCGACGTTCTGGTCGCGGTCGTCGCTGCAGGCCATCTGGACGACGCCGAGCCGCAGCGTGCTCGCCGGCTTCGCGGTGACCGTCTCAGGCATGCTCGATCTCTCCTTCGGGCTGCTGCTGGGTGACGCAGTGGAACGCCCCGCCGCCGGTGATGAGCGCGCTCGCGCTCGAGCCGATCACGCGGCGATCGGGGAAGAGCGGCCGCAGCACCTCGAGCGCACGCTCGTCGTTCGGGTCGTCGTACGTCGGCACCACCACGAGCCCGTTTGCCACGTAGAAGTTGGCGTAGGTGGCCGGCAGGCGGCGGCCGCCGTACTCCAGGCGGCGCGCGGGGAGCGGCAACTCGACGACGCGGTAGGGCTCGTCCTCGGCCGTGAGCAGGGCGCGCAGGTCCGCGAGGTTGCGCTGCGTGGCGGCGTGGTTGACGTCGTCGGGATCGTCCTCGACGGCGCAGACGATCGTGGAGTCGTCGGTGAAGCGCACGATCGTGTCGACGTGGCCGTCGGTGTGGTCGCCGGCCAGTCCGCCCTCCAACCACACGACGTGGCGCACGCCCAGCCCGGCGCGGAGCATGGCCTCGACCTCGTCCTCGGCGAGCTCCGGGTTGCGTGTCGGCGTCAGGAGGCACGATCGCGTCGTGATCAGCACGCCCTCGTCGTTCACCTCCACCGCGCCGCCCTCCATCACGTACGGGAAGGCGAACCGGCGCATGTCGAGCGTCCTCGCCACGGCCTCGGGCGCCAGGGTGTCGTGGGCGTGCGCGTACTTGCCGCCCCAGGCGTTGAAACGCCAGTCGGTCAGCGCCACGCGGCCGTAGGCATTCACCACGAAGATCGGGCCGTTGTCGCGGAACCAGGCGTCGTCGAGCGCCACGCGGTGGTAGCGGATCCGGGACGCGTCGGCGCCCCAGGCCTTCAGGCGCCCCCGCGCGTCGTGCTCGGCCTCGTCGTCCTGGACGTTGATCACCACGTCCTCGGCCGTCGCGAGCAGCGTCACGAGGCCCGCGAACTCGGCGCGCACGCGCTCCAGTTCGCCCTCCCACAGGCCGTCGTCGCTCGGCCAGCTCGTCCACGTGGCCGCGTGGGGGTTCCACTCGGCGGGCATGCGGTAGCCGAGATCGAGGGGCGTGGGGTGATCGAGATCGAGCATCGGTGGCTCCTGGCCCGCACGGGGTCGCGCCGGACGGGCGTGCCCGCGCCCGGCGTCGGGGCGCGTCGATGGTAGCACCCCCGTCCGGGCCAGGCACCGCACGTATCCGCCGGTCCCTACCTGATACCGTGAGCGTCGCATTCCGCCAGGGTTCCGACGACCCCGGCGTTCCGGGAGGTCCCATACGTGGCCCAGGTCACGCGCGATGCAGGCTTCACCATCTCCGATGCCGAGGAGCTCTACAGCATCCCGGCGTGGGCCAGCGGGTACTTCCGCGTCGGTCGCGACGGCGACGTCGAGGTCACGCTCCGCTCCGACCCCGAGCACGGGGCGTCGATCGCGAAGATCGTCGAGCAGCTGCGCGAGCGGGGGCACCAGGTCCCCATGATCGTGCGCTTCCCGCAGATCATCGAAGACCGCCTCGACCGGATCAACGGGTCGTTCGCCGCCAGCATCGCCGAGGCCGGATACGACGCCCACTACCAGGGTGTCTATCCCGTCAAGGTGAACCAGCGCCGCGTCGTGATCGAGACGATCGCCGAGTACGGCGCCCGCTACAAGACCGGCCTGGAGGCCGGCTCCAAGGCCGAGTTGGCGCTGATCCTCGTGCAGGACACGCACCCCGACGCGCTCATCTGCTGCAACGGCTTCAAGGACGACGACTTCGTGCGCCTCGCGCTCTGGGGCCGCAAGCTCGGCAAGCAGGTCGTCATCACGCTCGAGAAGCACAGCGAGCTCGACCGCGTCCTGCGCGTGAGCCGCGAGATGGGCGTGACGCCGGCGATCGGCATCCGCTACAAGCTGCACGCCAAGGGCGCCGGCCAGTGGGAAGCGTCGGGCGGCGACGACGCCAAGTTCGGCCTGACCTCCACCGAGCTCATCGACGCCGTCGCTCGCCTGCGTGACGAAGGCATGCTGTCGTCGCTGCAGATGATCCATTGTCACGTCGGGTCGCAACTGACCGACGTGCGCAAGATCAAGGTGGCCGTGCGCGAGGCGACGCAGGTCTACGTCGACGTCCTCGCGATGGGCGCCGAGGTGCGCTACCTGAACGTCGGCGGCGGCCTGGCGGTCGATTACGACGGCTCGAAGACCACGTTCGAGGCCTCCGCCAACTACGGCATCTCGGAGTACGCCGACACCGTGGTGTACACGGTGAAGGAGGTGTGCGACGACAACGAGGCCGAGCACCCCGTCATCGTCACCGAATCCGGACGCGCCCTCACGGCGCATCACGCCGTGCTCGTGCTGCCGGTGATCGACGCGATCGGGCCGACGCGGACGCCGCTCGAGCTCCCGGCGCTCACCGGCGAGGTGCACGCCCTCGTCCGCGACATGGAGGAGCTCCTGCAGGGCGTCTCCATCAAGACCTACCGCGAGGTCTACAACGAGGCCGTCTCGAACAAGGAGACGATGCACAGCCTGTTCGATCTCGGCTACCTCACCCTGCTCGAGCGCGCGCACGTGGAACAGCTCTTCCAGCGGGTGCTCGCGAAGATCGCCAAGGTGATCGAGCACGTCGACTACGTGCCGGAGGAGCTCGAGGCCCTGCCGCGGCGCCTCGCCGACAAGTACGTCTGCAACTTCAGCCTGTTCCAGGGCATGCCCGACCACTGGGCCATCCAGCAGCTGTTCCCCATCGTGCCGCTCACGCGCCTCGACGAGCGGCCGGGACGGCTCGCCACCCTCGTCGACATCAGCTGCGACAGCGACGGCAAGATCGAGCGCTTCATCGACCTGCGCGACGTCCGCAACACGCTGCCGGTGCACGACCTCCGGCGCGGCGAGTCCTACTACCTGGGCGCCTTCCTGACCGGCGCCTACCAGGACGTGCTCGCGAACACGCACAACCTGTTCGGCCGCGTGAACGAGGCGCACGTCCGGCTCGACGGCCCGTCGTGGCGCGTCGAGCTGCTCGTGAACGGCCAGAAGGCGCGGCGCGTGATCCAGAACATGGGGTACGAGTTCGAGACCCTCCACGGCTGGCTGCAGGAGGAGATCCGCGAGAGCGAGGCGGCGGGCATCGTGCTCAGCGACGAGGAGAAGCGCGAGCTGGTCGAGCTCTACGACGCGGAGCTGGTGGGGTACACGTACCTCGAGCAGGTGTAGGGTGCTCGACCGGTGTCGTCGCGGGCCTTGACAGCGAGGCACCCCTGCCGCATCGTGGGTCGGTAGCCACGGGGAGCACCGATGGCGATCCGGCGGGAGGTCCGCCAGGTCGTAGGGCTCCAGGACCGGACGCGCCGGTCGTTCACGTAGCCCGTGGCCCTCGGCCGCGGCTACCGAATCGGAGGCCACGACCATGACCGATCGACCCACCAGCAAGAGCCAGCACCTCGCCACGCTCGTCGAGCACCTCGACATCAAGCAGGTCGACGTCGTCCCGCTCGTCGAGATGATGGGCAAGACCGCCTTCTCGGCGCGCGACCTCGCGCGCGCGGGCCGCATCGTCGACATGATGGTGCG
>SKWV01000365.1 GCA_007128755.1 Trueperaceae bacterium | reverse complement strand
CGCCTGAGCACCACGAACGTCGAGCGCGACAGCGTGAAGGGGTGACCCGCCTTCGTGACGGTGAACGTGACCGGCTCGACGACGCGGCCGCCGGCGAACGCGAGCTCGGCCGTCGTCGCCGGCGTGAAGGTGACGTCGAACCCGACGCGTTCGAGGGTCCCCACGTGCCGCGGCGCACCGGCAGGCAGGAGCACGGTCGAGGTGGGGTCGCTGCCCACGAGGTGGGTGCCGTCGTCGAGCCAATGGATACCCGTCGTGGCCCACCAACCGCGCGGCTCGGCCAACGCGCGCTCGTAGCGCTCCCGCCAGGTGACGTGCTCGGGTACGGACGAAGTCTGCATCGCGCCATCACACCATGCGCCGCGGCGCACGCGCGTGGGGCTCCGCCCCCCTGGCCTGCTAGCGTGAGGCATGCGCAAGATCGTGCACGTCGACATGGACGCGTTCTACGCGGCCGTCGAGCAGCGCGACCGGCCGGAGCTGCGCGGCCTGCCCGTCGCCGTCGGAGGGACCGGCGACCGCGCCGTGGTGATGACGGCCTCGTACGAGGCGCGCCGCTTCGGCGTCGGCTCGGCCATGCCGGTGGCACATGCGCGGCGGCTCTGCCCGGAGCTCCTGGTCGTGCCGCCGTCGTTCGACGCGTACGCCGAGGCCTCACGGGCCATCCGGGCGATCTTCCATCGCTACACCGACTTGGTGGAGCCGCTCTCCCTCGACGAGGCCTTCCTCGACCTCACGCACCCGCTGCGTGGCCCGCCGTCGGCGACCCTCCTCGCCCGCGCGATCAAGGCCGCCATCGCGGCCGAGACCGGGCTCACCGCTTCGGCGGGGGTGGCGGCCGGCAAGTTCATCGCCAAGGTCGCCTCCGGCATGCACAAGCCCGACGGCCTGACGGTGGTGCGCCCCGAGGAGTCCGAGGCGTTCGTGGCCGCGCTGCCGATCGAGCGCTTCTTCGGCGTCGGCCCGAAGACGGCCGAGCGCATGAAGGCGCTCGGCATCCACACGGGCGCCGACTTGAGGACGTTCTCGGAAGTCGATCTCGAGGAGCGGTTCGGCAAGGCGGGGCGCTTCCTCTACCGCATCGCGCGCGGCGACGACCCGCGCCTCGTCGTCCCCGACCGGGAGCGCAAGTCGATCGGCGCGGAGCGGACGTTCGAGCGCGACGTGGTCGACGTCGATGGGCTGACGGCGGCGCTCGGCCGCGTCTGCGACGTCGTGGCCGAGCGGCTCGTGCGCGCCGATCTCGCGGCGCGCACGGTGAGCGTCAAGGTGAAGTACCACGACTTCCGCGTGATCACGCGCTCGCAGAGCCCCGTGAACCCCGTCGCCGGACGGGACGACCTGTGGCCGATCGCGCTGGCGCTACTGTTCGACGCGCCGAGGCCGCCCGGCGCGCTCCGGCTCCTGGGCGTCACGCTGAGGGGGTTCCTACCGCGGGGCGAGCGCGTGGTGCAGCCGGGGTTGGGCTTCGAGACCCACCCGGCACACGAGCCGAGCGAGGTCCCCTGACGAGCGCCCTAGTCTTCCTTGCGCGGGAAGTGGCGCGCCCGCTCCTCGTCGTCCTCGATCAGCGCGCCGTCGCCCGCGAGCGACTCGACGTGGTGCCGCAGCTCGTGCGTGAGGGTCTCCCACAGCTCTTCCTCCCAGTCGAACGACGGGTCGCCGTCGGCGATGTGGACGAAGGAGCCGTAGTAGACGGCGACGTGGCGGCCGAGGCCGTCACCGCCGCCGAGGAACTGCTCCGGCCCCGGGTCGAGGTACTCCCCCATGCGCCAGACGTCGACGTAGTCGGTCTCCGGCTTGGCGTCCTCGATGGCGTGCACGCCCTGCAGCCCGCGCAGGAACTCCTCGGGGATCTCGTCGACCATCTCGGCGAGGAGCGCTTCGAACTGGGCGAACGTCATGCCGCCAGTCTTGCGCCGTCTCGGCCGGCGCCGCGTCATTCGCGCTGCGTCTTGCGCAGGGCGCGCTCGAGCCGGCCGTCGTCGGTCAGGTCGAGGCGGATCGGGCACAGCGACACGAAGCCGTGCTCGATCGCCCAGCGGTCGGTGCCCTCCTCGACCTGCTCGCGCGGCTCCTCCGCGAACCAGTAGTGGGTGCGCCCCATCGGGTCCTCGCCGGGGATGAGGTAGCCGTCGTAGTGCCGGACCGATTGCCGCGTCCAGCGCATCCCCCGCGGCTCGAGCGGGAAGTTGACGTTGAGCAGGGGGACGTCGCCGATCTCCTGCAGCAGGTCGATGACGGCGCGGATGTAGGGCTCGTACACGGCGTAGTCGACGGGGTTCTCGTCCATGGGACCGCTGAACGCGATGGCGGGGATGCCCAGGAACGCCGCCTGCTTGGCGGCCCCGACCGTGCCCGAGTGCCACACGTTGTGCCCGATGTTGAGCCCCAGGTTGATGCCCGAGAGCACCAGATCGACCTTGTCCCAGTGGTGCGTGCCGAGCGCTACCGCGTCGGCGGGCGTCCCGTCGACGCGGTAGGCCTCGATGCCGTCGATGGGCGTGCGGTGGTAGTGGAGGGGTCGCCGCACGGTGATGGCGTGCCCCATCGCCGACTGCTCGACGTCGGGCGCCACCACGCGGACGTCGCCGTAACGCTGGGCGACGCGCGCCAGCGCGTGGATCCCGGGGCTGTAGACCCCGTCGTCGTTGCTCACGAGGATACGCATGGAGGCCGATCATATCGCCCCGCGTGCCCATCGGCCCGCTCATGGCGGGCGCGCGATCAGCCGCCGCCCTCGTCCTCGTCCTCGAGCCAGGTCGAGCCGAGCACCGCGTCGACGCGCAGGGGCACGCGGAGCGTCATGGCGCCGGCCATCTCCTCGAGCGTGAGGTCCTTGACGCGCTCGGCGTCGGCGAGAGGCGTCTCGAGCACCAGCTCGTCGTGCACCTGGATCAGCATGCGCGTCTCGGGCGCCTCGCGTTCGAGCCGCGCGTGGAGGTTCACCATCGCCAGCTTGATCAGGTCGGCCGCGGAGCCTTGGATGACGGTGTTGATGGCGAGCCGCTCACCGAGGGCGCGCTCGTTGAAGTTCCGGCTGTGCACCTGCGGGATGGGGCGGCGGCGGCCGAGGATCGTGGCGACCGAGCCGTGCGTCTTCGCCTCCTCGACGCAGGCGCGCAGGAACCGGTCGAGCCCGACGTAGCGCGCCTTGTAGGCCTCGATGAACGCTTGAGCGTCGCTCGGCGGGATGCGCAGCGTACGCGCGAGGCCGTAGGCCGTCTGCCCGTACACGATGCCGAAGTTGACGGTCTTGGCCACCCGCCGCTGATCGTCCTGCACCTCGGCCAGCGGCGTCTCGAAGATCTGCGAGGCCACGTAGGTGTGGATGTCGAGGCCCTCGCGGAAGGCGCGCACGAGCTCCTCGTCCTCGGAGAAGTGGGCGAGGAAGCGCAGCTCGATCTGCGAGTAGTCGGCCGCCAGCAGCAGGTGTGCCTCGTCGCGGGCGACGAACGCGCGCCGGATCTCGCGGCCGGCGTCGGTGCGGATGGGGATGTTCTGGATGTTGGGGTCGGACGACGACAGCCGCCCCGTCGCCGCGCCGGTCTGGTTGAAGGAGGCGTGCAGGCGGCCGGTGCGCTGCGAGACGAACGTCGGGAGCGGGTCGACGTAGGTGCCGAGCAGCTTGGTGAGCTCCCGGTACTCGAGCAGCAGGACGGGCAGCGGGTGCTGTGTGGAGCCCGCCAGCGTCTCGAGCACCTCGGCGTCGGTCGAGAAGCCGGTCTTGGTCTTCTTGACGACCGGTAGCTTCAGGCGCGTGAAGAGCACCTCGGCGAGCTGCTTGGGGCTGTCCAGGTTGAACGCGCAGCCGGCCGCGTCCTCGATCCGCGCGCGCAGGTCGTCGATGCGCGCCACGAGCTGCTCGCGGTAGGCGCGCAGCAGGTCGACGTCGATCGTGACGCCCGCGCGCTCCATCGACGCCAGCACGCGCACGAGCGGCATCTCGACGTCGCGGAAGAGGCCCGCGAGGGCGCTGCCGGCCGCCTCGATCTCCCCTTCCAGCCGCTCGAAGAGCCGCCAGGTGACGTCGGCGTCCTCGGCCGCGTAGGCCGTGAGCTCCTCGATCGGCACGTCGAGCATCGAGCGTTGGCTCTTGCCCTTGCCGATGATCGTGCTGATGGGCGTGGTGGTGATCCCGAGCAGGTCGCGCGCGAGGTCGTCCATGCCGACGCCGCGACGCTCGGGGTTGAGCAGGGACGCGGCGATCATGGTGTCGAACAGCTCGCCCCGGAGCTCGATGCCGGCGCCGGCGAGGACCGTGATGTCGTACTTGAGGTTCTGACCGACCTTGCGGATCGCCGGGTCCTCGAGCACGGGGCGCAGCGTCTCGATCGTCACGAGCGGGTCGAGCATGGGCGCGACGCGGCTGCGGACGCCGACGTACCAGGCCGAGCCGGCGCCGTACGAGAACGACAGGCCGCACAGCTCGGCGTCGACGGGCCGGAGGCTCGTGGTCTCGGTGTCGACCGCGACCACCGGCTGCTCCTTCAATCGGGCGACGAGCTCGGCCAGCGCGGCCTCGGAGTCCACCAGCCGGTAGTCGCGCGGCACGTCGTCCGCGGGGGCGGCGACGGCAGCGTGCTCGCCGTCGGGCAGCCCCTCGAGGAACGACCGGAAGCCGAGCTCCGTGAAGACGCCGCGCAGGTCGTCCTTGGTGAGCGCGGGCGTCCGGCAGGCCGCGAGGTCGAAGTCGAAGTCGAGGTCGCGCCGCAGGGTCACGAGCTGCCTCGTGATGGGCAGCACGTCGCGCGCCTCCAACAGGCGCTCGCGCAGCTTGGGCGTCTGCTCGTCGGCGTGCGCCAGGACCGCGTCGGCGGTGCCGTAGCGGTCGATCAGCTTGACGGCGGTCTTGGGCCCCACGCCGTGGACGCCGGGCACGTTGTCGGTGGGGTCGCCGACGAGGGTCTGGATCTCGACCGCCTGCTCCGGGCGGTACCCGCGCGTCTCCCACAGCCGCTCGGGTCCGATGAGCTCGCCGGTCGAGGGGTCCCAGAGCTTGACCTGCTCGGAGAGCAGCTGATGGAGGTCCTTGTCCTTGCTGACGATGCGCAGCTCGACGTCGCTCCCCTTGAGGCGCTCGGCGATGGTGGCGATGAGGTCGTCGGCCTCCTGCCCGTTCACGCGGAAGATGGGGATGCGCATGGCCTCGATCACTTCGACCGCGCGCGCGAACTGCGTGTGCAGGTCGTCGGGCGCGGCCTCGCGGTGGACCTTGTAGTCGGGGTAGAAGGCCTTGCGCTCGGTCGTCTCGTCGGAGACGTCGAAGGCGACCGCGACGTAGTCGGGCTGCTCCTTGGTCAGGATCGACAGCAGCATCTGGGTGAACACGTACACGGCCTTGACGCTCTCCCCCGAGGGGCTCGAGAGCGGCCGGAACGGGGCGTAGTAGGCGCGGAAGAGCTGGGCGTAACCGTCGACGAGGTAGAAGGTGCGCACGGGGCCCAGCCTACCGCGTGGTCGCCACCGGGCCGGGAGGCGGGCGACCGCGAGCGCCGCGGGACCTCGTGCGGCCGGGGCGCTTGCTACACTCTTCACATGATCCCGCCGCTGCGAGGAACCGCCCGAACCCTGCGCCTGCTCGCGGTCGTGACCGCGACGATCGCGCTCCTGGTCGTCGCCGGCTGTCGGCCTCCCGCCGATCGCGCGAGCGGCGGCGCGAGCGCCGCGAGCGACGGGGCCAGGCAGGTGGAGACGCGCCTGGTCGAGGAGGCGCCCCGGGTTGGTCCCGCCACGGTCGAGGTCGAGGTGCGCCACGAGGGCGAGCTCGTCGACGGCGCCACGGTCCGCGTCACGGGCGACATGACCCACGCCGGCATGGTCGCCGTCGTGAGCGACGCCGTGGCCGCCGGACCCGGGCTCTACCGCACCGACGACTTCACGTTCACGATGGCCGG
>SKWV01000056.1 GCA_007128755.1 Trueperaceae bacterium | reverse complement strand
CGTCGCCCCAGGTGGCGCCGCCCTGAACGCGGACCCTGCCCGCCTCGGGATCGACATCGACGGCTCGCATGAGCGACAGGTCGATCATGATGCCGTCGTCCACGCTCGCGAGGCCCGCGACATTGTGCCCGCCCCCACGCACCGAGGGCAGCAAGCCGTGCGTGCGCGCGAACTCCACCGCCTCGATCACGTCCGCGGCATCCCGGCAGCGGACGATGAGTGCGGGCCTCAGGTCGATCATCGCGTTCCAGAGCCCGCGGACCTCCTCGTAGCCCACACTCTCCGGGCGTAGCAGGTCACCTCGAATGCTCGCTTCGAAGGCATGCAAAGCATCATCGGCAATTCTCATGGTCATCCTCCCGAGGAGTGTCCTTTCGAGCCCACTAGGACGAGGACGTAGGCAGTCGGATTTGTGTCGGAAGCCAACAGGCAGGACAGCGTGACGGAATCGGCTTGGAATGCGGCAGGCGCTCGGGAGCGCCGGCTTCTGTCGGGTGCCGCAGGAGGCGCCTCGCCCGGCCGCGGCCTACCCGGCTCCCAAGCCACGATGTCACGGAGGAGTAGTAGTACGTCGCAATCAATCACAGGGCGTGACGGACTCCGGAACACCCCGGCTGCTGCCTCGACACCGACCCGAAGCGAGCTCGTGCCGTCGGCGCACGAACACCATCCTCCACCGATACGACCACGCTCTGACCACGATGCGACAACGGCCGGTGTCCTAACGTCCTCTCGCCAGTCGCCCAGCAGCCTCTCTCACCGTGGGTCGGCTGGCGGAAGGAGACCGACATGTTCCACGCCGACGTTCACCTCGTTTCACCCAAGGGCCGCGCTCGGATCTGGCTCCTCAAGGTCACGGCTGCTGCGTTCACGATGCTCGGCACGGCATTCGCCGCCGGAGACGCCGAAGCGGAGATCCGAGAGCTGACGATGCGCTACGCCGAGTCCTACAGCGAGCGCGACGCGACCGCCGTGGCCGAGATGTTCACGGAGGACGCGCTGTTCGTCGCCCCCGATGGCACGCGCCTCGACGGCCGGGAAGAGATCGAGGCGATGTTCCGCATCCACTTCGACAGCGGGTCGCTCCCTTTGTCGATGACGGTCTTGGAGACGGTGGTCCTCGGCGACACGGCGTATGCGCTCACCACGTATGCGGCGCTGGACGATGATGGCGACCCGCTCGTCGAGGGATATGGCCTCGCCATCTGGGTCCGCGTCGACGGTACATGGATGTGGCACAGGAAGGTCGCCAACGTCGTCGTACCCGAGGTGGACGAGGCCGGCTCGGGCTGCGCTCCCAGCACGCGACATCGTGCCGATGTCGTGACCGTCGCCGCCTGTTCGTGAATCCGACGAGCACAGCCGGCTCGCTATCTCGGCGTCCTGCGCGGCAGATGCCGTTTTCCGGCGCGACCCGCCACGGTCGCGCCGCTCGCTATGGTGACGCATGCCGAACGGCGCCTCGTCCCGAGTTCGCTTGCTAGGTCGGCCCGCGGTGCGCGACGCCGAGGACAGCTGGCTCGAGCTGCCGCCCGGCCACCGGTCGGCCGTCCTCGGATACCTCGCGCTCGCGCGCCGCTGGGTCGCCCGAGACGAGCTCGTCGCGCTCTTCTGGCCAGATCGTCCGGAGTCCACCGCACGTGGGAACCTCCGTCCCCTGCTCGCGAAGCTCGCGCGGGAGCCACTCGTGGTCGGTTTGGAGCGCGAGCGTACGCGGGTGCGGTGGACGGTGGAGACGGACCACGCCGCGTTCCTCGTTGCGCACCGTGAGCGACGGTGGGACGCAGTGTGGAGGTTGGCGGCGGGTGAGCTGTTCGAAGGAGTGACCGTATCGCGGGCGCCGGAGTTCGAGTCGTGGCTGCAGATCGAACGCGCGATCGTCGACGACGTCAAGCGGACTGCCGGGCTGAACCTTGCCGACGCCGCGCTCGAGGCCGGGGACCACGAGCGCGCGAGCGAGGTGCTCGCATCGCTCCACCGCAGCGACCCGCTCGACGAGACCGTGCTGCGACGCTGGATGCTGGCGCGGGCACGCGGAGGAGGCCGGCACGCCGCACTCGTGGCGTACCACGCGTTCGTCGAACGACTTCGCGACGAACTCGGCGCGGACCCGGAGCCAGCGACCCGCGACGTCGCCGAGGCGATGCGTAGTGGCTCGGCGCGAGGCGCTCCAGAACGGCTACCCGAGCCACGTGCCTCCGAGGGCGTCGGCGTGCCGGTGCCCTTGACGCCTCTGGTGGGTCGCCGCGGAGACGTCGCGGAGGTCGTCGCTCGCCTCGAGCACCCGGAGTGTCGGCTGCTCACGCTCCTCGGTCCCGGTGGCATCGGCAAGACGCGACTCGCCCTCGAAGCTGCACGCATCATCGCTCTTCGTGTACGGGACGGCGCGTGCGTGATCGACGTCGCTCCGGTGTCCGACGGTGGCGCCATGCTCGCGGCCATCGCCACGGCCATCGGTGCCGAGCTCGACGCCGACGGCAGTGTGACGCCGAGCGTCGCACGGGCGCTCTCCGGTAGGGAGATGGTGCTCGTGCTGGACAACGTCGAGCACCTCGCGGCCGCGCCCCGTGTCATCGCCGAGCTACTCGCAGGCACGCCGACCCTGCGCATCCTAGCGACGTCGCGGACGGCGCTCGGACTGGCGGCGGAGTGGCGCTACGACGTGGCCGGGCTTCCGCACCGGACGGATCTCGGCGCGAGCGTCGAATCAGCGCGCGCAGATCAGGCTCATCCGCCTGCGAGTATTCCGAGTCCTTCCGATGCAGCCGCGTTGTTCATCGCGGCGGGTGGACGCGCCACGAGTGGGTTCGCTCCCTCTCAAAGCGAGTTCGAGGTGATCGAGGTCATCGCCTCACGCTGCGGAGGCTCGCCTCTCGCGATCGAACTTGCCGCCGCCTGGCTGCGCGTTCTCGACGTGGAGGCCATCGCCGCCGAGCTCGCCCGAGGCATCGACCTGCTCACCAGCCAGGTAACCGATCGCTCGGCACGCCACATGAGCGTGCAGCACGTCCTCGACCAATCCTGGGCGCTGCTGCGGCCGCGAGAGCAGGCGGCGATGCGGCGCATGACGGTGTTCCGTGGCGGCTTCGACGTCGATGCGGCGCGCGACGTGGCCGAGGTAGAGCTGCCCATTCTGCTCGCGTTGCTGAACAAGTCGTTCCTCAGGCGCGGCGCCGACGGACGTTTCGACCGCCACCCGCTGGTGTGGCTCGACGTGCGCCGCCGCGCCCGGTCCCACCCCGTGGAGCTCGAGGCGAGCCGGGCGCGGCACGCGAGGTACTACCTCCGTCTGCTCGCCGATCGGCGTGACGCACACCGCCGCCCCGACGGCGGGCGCATGATGCACGCGATCGAGATCGACGTCGAGAACGTCGCGGCCGCTTGGCGGTGGGCGGTGGTGCGTGATGCCCATGATCTGTTGCTCGAGTCGGTCGTCGGCCTCGCGACCTTCGCCAAAGACCGCGGGCGAGGACCGTTCACCGACGACCTGTTCGCGCAGGCGCTCGCGAACGCTCCGGGCGAGTGCGCGCTGCGCGGACTGCTCCTCGCAGCCCTCGGGATCTCCGACGCGTGGTCGGCACGTGGGGACCACGGTCTCGATAGGTTGCGCGAGGGGGTACGGCTCGTGGAGGAGCGTGTCGACGCCGTCGACCTCGCCTGGACCCTCCGCGGACTGGCGCTCGCGCTCGGGCGGCTGGGCCGTACCGAGGAAGCAGCGCCCGTCTTCGAACGTGCCGCAGCGCTCTATCGCCGGATCGGTGACGTCGACTCGGAGTTGACGGTGCTCAAGAGTCTCGCATCCAGCCGTGCCTCGCGCGCGAGGGAAGGGCTGCGCCCACGACGAGAACTGGAATCACGGGCGCGAGAGCTGGGGGCGACACGCGTCCTCTGGCCGCTCCTGGGTGGGATCGCCACGCACGAGCGGCTCCTCGGCGAGTTCGCCCGCGCCGAGCGAGCGGCGCGGGAGCTCCCGGCGCGCGCCGACGACGGCGACGATGACGTCGACGTCTCCCACAAGGGGTTTCGATCCCGCAACGCACTCGCCGCCGTCTACCTGGAGCGCGGCCGCCTCAGGCGCGCGGAGGCCCTCGCTTACCGCACGCTCCGGCGACCCGCCTTCGAAAGCGCCCGCGAGCGCTTCGGTGACGTGGTCGCGGTCGCGGCGGCGATCCTCGGGCGCGTCGCCCTCGTTCGTCACGACCTCGAGGCTGCGGAAGCGTGGTCGCGGCGTGCGCTGGAGCGACACCATGCCGAACACGGTCCCGAAGCTGCGTTCGACTTCGTGCTCGAGACGTTGGCCCGGACCGCGTTGGCTGCAGGAGACGACACGGCGGCCGCGGCGTGGCTCGAGGCCGTCGGCCGCGGGCCAGATCCGTGGTGGTTCGAGGGGCGGTTGATCGCCGAGGCACGGGCCGTCACGTGCCGATGCTGCGTTGCGGAACTCGCGCTCCACCGTGGGAACATCGACGAGGCACGCGACGTGCTGTGGGGGTCGCTGGATCGAGCGAAGCGCGCGGAACTCGTGGCGGCGGCCCTGACGGTGCTCGTGAGCGCAGCCAGATTCTTCCGCGCTACCGGTGATGAGGGGAGCGGACGAGGACTCCTGAGCTACGTCCGCGATCATCCGCGCGCGACGTTCGAGACACGCTCTGCCGCCGCCTCCGAGTTGGGCGAAGAAGCCAGCGAAGCGGGAGACACCGAGGACGACGGTGTCGAAGGTGTCAGCGGGGTCGTGTCACGGGTGATGGCGGCGCTCGACTGCACGAGTGGCGCCTCCCATTCAGGCCGCCGTGGGATCGCCGAAGGCCATTAGCCCGAAGAGCCCGCGCCTCGAAGACGGCCACGGGCCGCACCGGGCACGACGTCGCCAAGAGCGCGGCCGAAAACATCAAGGCCGCACCGCAACGTGCCCCTTGTCGTCGACTGGCCGCGCGAGCGCATCGCTCCCGGGTGTTACCCGGCTCATCCAAGGGTAATCGGCGAAGGCGGCGAGGCTGACGTCTTCGGTACTCGTCTGGGAGACCGACACCGCGTGAACGAAGGGCCTCATGGGAAGAAGCGGACCCGCGCATCCAGGTTGCGGTCGGGGTCGAAGTCCGAGAGCGAGGCGACGCGACGGTGTCCGTGTGGCCGCGTCACAGTGATGCATGGCCCCGGCTCACGGCATCTGCCGTGCTTCGCTGAATCACATGGAGTACTTCGTCGTCGACGACCTGCGCGCCCTCATCGCTACCATCCCCGCAGACGGCATCGTGAGTCGCACCGTCCATGACGACGCCCGGATGAAGGTGACCATCTTCGGCTTCGCCCCCGGCCAGGAGCTCAGTGATCACACGTCAGCTCGGCCCGCGCTCATCGAGATCCTCTCCGGCGAGGCCCTGCTCGGGCTCGGCGACGAGCACATCGAAGCCGGGGAGGGGGCGTGGATCACGATGGAGCCGCACCTGCAGCACAGCGTGAGGGCGAAGACCGAGGTCGTCATGCTCCTGACGCTGCTGAAGACAGCCTAGGTCGAAGGCAGGCCGTGAGGACGAGGTGGTCATTCAAGCAGCCCTTCCGCTTCAGTGAGTCCATAGGATGAGATCGCTCAGGGCCGTCAGCGTCTCCTCTGGCGTGAAGTTGCAGTGCCCGTACCTCTCGACGGCGCGCTGCGCGAGCAGGTGGCAGGCCGAACTGCACCTGGTACCTCTACGCGACGCGCTTCGTCGCCTCCCTCCTCCGGGACGATCGACGCTGGCGCTGGTGGCGCGACTCGGATACCCTCATCGGCTGACGGACATCGTGACGCGGCCATCGATGCGCCCCTCGCCCGTCGTGGGAGGTAGGACGATGATCGCGACCATGACCAGTCGGCCCCTGACCCTGGCGCTCGCCAGCGCGCGTCTGTGCGGGTCGAGGTAGG
>SKWV01000191.1 GCA_007128755.1 Trueperaceae bacterium | reverse complement strand
GCGCCTGCTATCGTCCCCCATGCCCCCTACGGCGCTCCTCGAACGAGACGAGCAGCTCCGTCACCTGCACTCGCACCTGACGCACGCCGCATCGGGCCGCGGCGCCATGGTGTTCATCGGGGGCGAGGCCGGGATCGGCAAGTCGGCACTGGTTCGGCGCTTCTGTGACGACGCCGCGCGCGCAGCCCGCGTGTTGGTCGGGGCCTGCGACGCCATGCAGACCCCCCGGCCGCTCGGGCCCCTGCTCGACATGGCACCCGGGCTCGGTCCGACGTTCCAGGCACTCCTGGAGGACGACGGTGCCCGGCAACGCGTCTTCGCGCACCTGCTCGATGCGTTGCGAACGCGGCCGACCGTGGCCGTGTTCGAGGACGTGCACTGGGCAGACGACGCCACACTCGATCTGCTCCGCTTCCTCGGCCGCCGCCTAGGCGACACGTGCGCCCTCGTGATCGCCACCTACCGCCGCGACGAGCTCGGACCGCTCCGACACCCCCTCAGGGCGGTCCTGGGCGACCTCGCGGGCGCTCCGGCCGTGAGCCGCATGAGCCTCGTCCCCTTGAGCCCCGAAGCGGTGGCACGCCTCGCCCACGGCATCGACATCGACCCGGTCGAGCTGCACCGACTCACGGCCGGCAACCCCTTTTTCGTCACCGAGGTCGTGGCCGCCGGCGGGGAGCGGCTGCCGACCAGCGTCAGCGACGCGGTCGGCGCCCGAGTCGGACGTCTTCCCGACGCGGCGCGCAGCGCGCTCGCGGCAGCCAGTGTGATCGGGCTGAGCGTGGCGCCCGACCTGCTCGCGGCGCTGGGCTGCAGCACCGACGCGATCGAGGCGTGCCTGGCGGGCGGGATGCTCCACGAGCAGGGTGATCGCCTGGCGTTCCGCCACCAGCTGGCGCGCGAGGCGGTCTTGGCAACCGTCTCCGCCCCGCGCCGCCGCACGCTCCACGCCGCCGTGCTCGCAGCTCTCGAACCGAGGTCCGCGTCCCGCAGCGACCTCGCCACGCTCGCCCACCACGCCGCCGAAGCCGGCGACGGCGACGCCGTCCTCCGGTACGCGCCCGCCGCAGCTCGCCAAGCGGCCACGCTCGGCGCCCATCGCGAGGCGCGCGCCCAGTTCGCGCGGGCCCTCCCCTACTTGGATCGCCTCCCGGACGACGACCACACCGAGCTCCTCGCGGCGTACGCCCGCGAGTGCGAGATCCTCGACCGTCACGCCGAGAGCCAGGATGTCTGGCGCGCCGTCATCGAACGCTGGCGCGCGGCCGGCCGCACCGAGCACTGGGCCGACGCTCACACGGACCTGGCGCGCGTCAGCCTCAGCCTGGGCGAGAACGCCGCCGCCGAGGCCGCCTCTTCCCACGCCGTCGAGGTGCTCGAGGGCCTGCCACCAGGAGCCGCGTTGGCGCGCGCCTACCAGTACCGGGCCGCGCTCCGCATGCTCGACCGCGATCACGATGCCGCGATCGCCTGGGGGACGCGCACCATCGGGCTCGCGACGGAGCTCGGCGAGGCGCGCATCCTCGCGGGCGCCCACGTCACGGTGGGGTCGTCCCTCATGCTCCAGGGCCGACCCGACTACGTCGATCACTTCGCGCGCGCCATCGCGCTGGCGCAGGAGCACGGCCTCGAGGTGGTGCACGCCAACGCCCACCTCAACCGCGGCTCCGGCGCCGGTGAGCTCCACCGCTTCGACGAAGCCGAACACCACCTGCGCCTGGCGGTGAGCCTCGCCGAACGGCACGACATGGACTCACAGTCGTCGTACGCCCTGGCGTGGCTGGCCCTGACGCGCCTCTACCGCGGCGACTGGGACGAAGCAGCGGCCCTCACGGCGCTCACGCTCGGGCGCTCCGCGGCTTCGACGATCACGAGGATCATGGCCTTGACGGCCCTCGGCCGCCTCCGCGTGCGCCGCGGCGACCCGGAGGCCTGGTCGGCGCTCGACGAGGCGCTCGAGCTCGCGGTCGGAACCGGCACGCTGCAGCGCCTCGCCCCGGTGCGCGCGGCCCGGGCGGAGGCGGCCTGGTACGAGGGCGACGGCGATCGCGTGCGACGCGAAGCTGCGGCCTCCTTCGAGCTTGCCGTCGAGGCACGTCACCCGTGGTTCGTGGGCGAGCTCGGCTACTGGCTCTCCCTGACGGGCGATGTGGGCGAGCTGCCAGCGTTCGCCGCCGAGCCCTTCTCGCTGCAGGTGCAGGGGCGCTCCCGCGAGGCTAGCGCGGCCTGGACGACGCTCGGGTGCCCGTTCGAGGCCGCTCGCGCCTTGGCCGAGGGTCAGGCTGAGGACGAGGTGCGCACCGCCGTCGATGCCTTCACGCACCTCGGGGCACGCGTGGCCGCCGAGCGCGCCCGTGCGCGCCTGCGCGAGCTGGGCGCCGTACGCATCCCGCACGGCCCGCGCGAACGCACCCGACGGCATCCGGCGGGTCTCACACCGCGCGAGGCACAGGTGCTCGCGCGCTTGGTCGAGGGCCTGTCGAACAGCGAGATCGCGCAGCGCCACCGCGTCAGCCCCCGCACCGTGGAGCATCAGGTCTCGGCGGTGCTGGGGAAGCTCGGCGTCGACAGCCGCGCCGCCGCGATCGCCGAGGCGCATCGCCGCGGCCTGGTGCCCCCAACGTAGGTACGGCGCGGCCCGCGTCTAGGTGGTTCCGCCGATGCGCCGCTCGCGTCGGACGGCGCACCATGACTGCACGCCGGCCGGCGAACCCCACGTAGGAGGAACCACCATGCCCCGATACATGATCGAACGCCGATTCCCAGACGGCCTCGCGATCCCCAGCACCGCCGACGGCGCCGCAGCCTGCCTGAACGTCGTCGACCGCATCGCCGACCACGGCGTGCACTGGGTCCACTCGTACGTCAGCGACGACAAGCGCTCCACGTACTGCGTCTACGACGGCCCCAACGCGGAGGCGCTACGGGCCGCGGCACGCGACACCGACCTCCCCATCGAGCGCATCACGCGGGTGAGCGTGCTCGACCCGTACTTCCACCACTGAGCACGAGCTCCCGCTCCCCGACCGCGTTCGCGCCGGGCGCGCCCGCGACCGGCGTCACGAGGAGACCAGCCATGACCCACCCACGTCGCACGACCCACGCGATCATCGCCACCCTCACCCTCACGCTCGCCGGTGCGCTGGCCGGCACGGCCGCCGCCCGCGTCACGGCAGGGCCCGCCGCCGTCGCCAACGGCAACCACACGGGCACGGTGCTCGTCCATGCGTCGACGGTCGAGCCGACGCTCGACCAGCTCAACGCTCTGCGGGCCGTTCTCGCTCCCTTCGAGCGGGTCGACGCCGCCGTGAGCGCAGGCTTCGAGCGCTTCGGACACTGCATGAGCGGCCCGCAAGGGGCGCAAGGCATCCACTTCACTCACGGCGAACGCATCGGCGACACGACGCTCGACCCGCTGCGTCCCGAAGTGCTGATGTACGAGCCACGCCCCGACGGTAGCCTCCGCCTCATCGGCGCCGAGTACCTCGTGTTCCAGCAGGACTGGCATGACGCCGGCAACGGCGCTCCGCCCATCCTGCTCGGTCGCGAGTTCTCGCTCAACACCACGCTGCTCGACGAGCCCTTCTACGCCTTGCACGTCTGGGTCTGGCAGCACAACCCACTCGGGATCTTCGCGAACTGGAACCCGCTGGTGAGCTGCGAGCACGAGGCGAGAGGGGGCGGCTGACGGGACGTCACCGCGCACGCCATGGTGTCTTAGAGTGGCGCGAGCCCCGGTAGGTCGTCCGGGGCTCGCGCTCAGGGTCCAGCTGGTCGGCGGTCGATCTCCGATCTGACGAAGGAGACGGACGCTCACACGCCGACGACGTCGACGACACCCTCGAGACCGGCGAAGTCGTCGCGGTTGCGGGTGTAGAGCGGGAGATCGTGCGCTGCAGCCGTCGCGGCGATCATGAGGTCGATGCGTCGCGGACGGACCGCACGTCCAGACTCGATCACGAGCGCGACCAAGGAACCGTAACGCCGAGCCGCAGCCGCATCGAAGGGAAGTGGCGCCCGATAGGTGGCTTCCACGACCTGCAGTCGCTCGAGGCGGATGGCACGTTCCCGCGCTGTGGCGGCGAGGTGCGGACCCTGCGACAACTCGGCCAACGTCACGGCCGAGATGGCCGACTCGCGCGGCAGAGCATCTTCGTCGATGAGCGATAGGTCGATGATCACCGACGTGTCGAGCACCCCGCGATCGCGGCGCTCAACCACCGACACGATCCTCCCCGAAGACGGCGTCCGCTTCGGCACGGAGAGCATCGAAGCCACCGCCTGGGAGGTGTGCGAACGCGGCCTTCAGTTCGGAGGAGCCAACGAGTCCCCCTGGGGCGACCGGGCGAAGCTCAGCGACCACCGTGCCGTGCCGCGTGATCTGGAACGCCTCGCCCCGCTCGACGGCGTCCATGACCGCCGCACTCGCGTTGCGGAGCTCACGCTGGCTGATCGCTTTCATGGGATGATGGTAGCACGGCGTAGCACACGGTGCTACCGCTCTGCTACGGACATCGAACTGATCACGACAGCGGCGTCGTAGCATCGGCCATGCGCCACCACACCACGGCTTTCCGTTCGCGCGCCGTGCGCGCGCTGGTGATCCTGCACGAGCGCGAGATGCACCGCTTCTACGCCACGTGGCGCGACGCCCACCGTGCGAGCATCGCGCTGCCGGACACGCGCGACCCCAACTACGCATCGCTGGAGACACTGCTGGGGCACGTGCTCGGCGCCGCGCGCGGCTACGTGGTCTGGATGACCGCGCGTCTCGAGCTGCCCGATCCCGGCATCGAGCCGGCGCCGGAGAGCGCTGCGATCGTCGAGCAGGCCGAAAGCTACCTCGAGCACCTCCTCGAGCGTTGGCCGGACGCCTTGCGCGACGTGCCGGACGACCGGCTGGAGGACGTCACCTACCCGGTATGGGGCGTCGAGTACTCGATCGACGCGATGCTGGAGCACGCCGTCATGCACCCGATGCGGCACGCTTTCCAGCTCGAGGAGCTCATGGAGCAGCAGCGCGGCCTCGCGTAGGAACCTGCTGGTTTGAAACGACGGCGTGAAGGATCCCGGGCTCCGTCGGCCGCTCAGCCCCCGCGGGCCGAGGCGCCGCCATCGTGCTCCAACGACCGTCGTAACACGGCGATGTCGAGCTTCCCCATCTCCAGCATCGCCGCGAACGCGCGGTCGCGCGCCGCGGCGTCGGGGTGCGTCATCCACTCGGCCATCGCCTCCGGCACCACCTGCCACGACACGCCGAAACGGTCCTTGAGCCAGCCGCACGGCCCGTGTTCGCCGCCGTCGCCGAGCGCCTGCCAGTAGTGATCGACCTCGTCCTGGTCGGCACACATGACCTGGAGCGAGACGCCCTCGTTGAAGGTGAACGCGTGATCGCCGGGGGCGTCCATCGCCGCCATGGGCTGCCCCGAGAGGCTGAATCGGGCGTGCTTCACGTTCCCCTCCGGACCCTCGTCGGCGGTGTACGTGTCGACGACCTCGACGCCCGAACCCGGGAACGTGCGCACGTACTGATCGACCGCCTCGCGCGCGCGGCCGAGGAGCGCGCCGGTGAACATCAGGCACGGCACGATCGTCGTGCGCTCCACGTCCGGCGACGCCATGAGCTGCCACGTGACGCCGAAGCGGTCCGCCACCCAGGCGTAGCGCTCGCTCCACGGGTAGGCGTCGAGCGGCATGAGCTCCAGCCCACCCTGCGAGAGCGCGCCGTGGAGCCGGTCGACCTCCTCAGAGCTGGGGACGAGGACGAAGAAAGAGATACTCGGGTTGATCGTGAACCTCGGGCCAGCGTTCAGCGCGGTGAACGGCTGCCCCGCGATCTCGAAGTCGACCGTGAGCACGCTGCCGGGCGGCTTGCCACTCGGGTTCGGGCCGACTTCCGGATAGTGCGCGACGAGGCCGCGG
>SKWV01000269.1 GCA_007128755.1 Trueperaceae bacterium | reverse complement strand
GGTGCGGTGGCTCGACCGAAGATCCGGACCTCCACATCATCCGACGTCCCGATCAAGTCCCCGTCACTTCGGTACGTGGCGGTGGCGCGGTAGGTGGCGGAACGGACGCGGAGCGTCGTCGTCGCCTCTCCCGCGGCGTAGCAGACGGTGCCGACCGTGGTCTCGGCCGGGACGACGATGGATGGTACGGCCAGCGTGATGGAGGGGGCGGAACATCCGCTCAGCAGCGCCGCCGACAGGACTCCGATGATGGTCGTACGCAGGTGCGTCGGGATCATGCCCTCGAGCCTACGACGTTGCGCCGTCATCAGGAGGCAACCGTAAGCATCGGCCACAGCGCCTGCACGAGCTCCGCTCATCCGCCACCCGCCCACACCAGCGGTGCGCCTACAATGCGCCATGCGTCCCCCCGCGGTGCGGCTCTTCGGCCGGCCGGAGCTGGACCTGGACGGCCGGCACAGGTACCTCGCCGCCAACCAGGTGGACCAGTTCCTGGCGTACCTGGCGCTGCGCGACGGTTGGGTCACGCGCGACGAGCTGATATTCCTGTTCTGGTCGGATCGAGCGGACGCCGCCGGCCGGAGGAACCTGCGCAAGCTCCTCCACCGCACACGCCAAGAGATCGCCGGCGTCGAAGCCGAGGGCGACCGGGTCCGCTGGCTGGTCGACACCGACCTACGGGCCTGGCGCGACGCCCTCGACGAACCCGACGTCCGACGCGCGCTCGCGTTGTCGAGAGGGCCGCTCCTCGAGGGACTCGATCTCAACGTCACGGTCGAGTTCGGTGACTGGCTCGAGACCGAACGCAGCCAGGCCCAAGCGCGGTTGAGCGACGCCGTGGCGGAGCGCTGCCGGCAGCTCGAGCACGACGCGCCCGAGGACGCGATCACCTTGGCCACGACGCTGCTGGCCCTGGATCCCTTGGACGAACGCGCGGTCCAGTGCACCCTGCGGGCGCTCGCCAACGCCGGACACACCGACGCGCTGGAACCCACCTACCGCGCCTTCGCCGACCGCCTCGAGCGCGAACTCGGCGGCGAGCCGCTGGCGGCGACGTCGGCCTTGATCCAGCCGCCAGTGGCCGATCCCGAGGCAGGCGCCACACGAGAGCCACCGGTCGCCGCATGGCCTCCCCAGGTCCGCGTCCCTTGGGGCACCACGTCGTTCGTCGGCCGGCGTGCCGAGCTCACCCAGCTCGACGAGTTCCTGGCCCATGCGCTCGCAGGACGGGGCGGCGTCGTCGCCCTCGAAGGCGAAGCGGGCGTCGGCAAGACGCGTCTGATCGAGCACTTCCTCTCGCGCGCGCCAGCAGGCGTCGCCAGGTTCGCCGCCCGCTGCTTCGAGCGCGACCTGAGCGCCCCCCTCGAGCCGATCAGAACGGCGCTCGACGTCTGGGACGAGACCGCACCCATGCGAACCGGCGCAGAACTGCGCTTCGGAATCACGGAGCCGCGCGACCGAAGCAACGTCCTGCGCGCCTTGACGGCGCGGCTCTTGGCCGAAGGCCATCGGCACGACGGCGCGATCTTGTTCATCGACGACCTCCAATGGGCCGATGCCGCGACGCTCGAGTTCCTCTCCTACGCCGCCCATCGCGTGCAGCAAGAGCCCGTCCTCATCGTGGTGAGCCACCGCCGCGAGGACCGCAACGTCTTGGAGACTTGGCGCGCCGAGCTCTCGGAGCGGAGAGCGATACGCGGCATCGGCCTGGATCGCTTCGACGGCGAGCAGACCCGCACCCTGGTGGCGGAGGTCTTCGACGGAGACGAGCGAGAGTTGTCGCGGTTCGCGGAGTACGTCCATGGCGAGTCCGAGGGCAACCCCTTCTACGCACTCGAGTACCTGCGTTGGCTACGCGACGGTGACATCGTCGAGCTGGACGAGACGAGACGCATCTCGGCCTCCAGCTGGGCGCGGATCGAACGGGCCGCCGTACCGGAGTCCGTACGCTCCCTCATCTGGGCTCGCTATCGAGCGCTCGATGAGCATGCGCGCGCGCTGCTCGATCTCGCGGCCGTCATCGGACGCAGCTTCGAGTTCGAGCTGCTCGAGCTCGTCACCGAACGCCAGCCACTCGACCTGTGGTCGACGCTGGAACCACTCCTCGCCGCCGGGCTGCTCGTCGGCCCCCCCGACGGAACCTACGCGTTCTCGCACGACAAGCTTCGCCAGACCGTCTACGAGCGTCTGGGCCCACCGCTCCGTCGCACGCTGCACGCCCGTGTCGCCGCAGCCCTCAAGGACGTCCACACCGACGATGCCGAACTGGCCCACCACTACTTGCGCGCCGAACGCTGGTCCGATGCCTACGCATCCCTGTCGGTGGCCGCCAGCAGTGCCGAGGCCGACTGCGCATGGGAGGTCGCCCTCAAGAACTACCAACGCATGCTGACGTTGCTCGATCGTTTCCCCGAGTCGGATCGCAGGCGGTTCGAGGTGCTCCAGGCGATCGAGCGCCTCCTCGAGTTCCTGGGCCGCCGGCGCGAGTGGATCGCCACGATCGAGCAGCTCACCGACCTGGCACGACGCCTCGGTGACCCACGGTTGCTGGCGGAGGCGGCGCTCAAGCGCATGGCCATGTCGACCGTGCTGGGGGACACGGCCGGCGCCGCGAAGGCGTTCGCGGAAGCCGACGCCATCTTCTCCGAGCACGACGATGCCGCCTCCCAAGCGCGAGGCCATCGGGAGATGGCGTACCACGCGTGGATCCGCGGCGACTATGCGGTCGTGCTCGAGGCCAGCTTCGAGGCCGCTCGCATCTTCGAGCGACTCGGTCACCGACGCGCCCTGGCGGCGACCGCCGAGAACATCGCCCATGCCCATCGTTGGCTCGGCCACGACGACGAGGCGTCACGGTGGAGCGAGCGTGCCGCGTCGATCTACGACGAAGAGGGCGACATCCTCGCCGACTACGTCCGCCTCGACGCGCGATCGTGGACGCACATCCGGCGCGGCGAGGACGTCGCCGGCGCCGCGGTGCTCGAGCGACTCCTGCCGATCTGCCTCCAGATGGACGACAAGCATCTCGTGGTCGAGAAGCACATCAACCTCGGCAAGGCGTACCTCGGGATCGGCCGGCTCGAAGAGGCGCTCGGTCAGTTCGAGTCAGCTGCGCGCGTCGGCGCCATCACCGGCGATCCGAGGCACGAGGGATACCCCTTGATGAGCGCCGGCGCCGTTCACGAACGGCTGCAGGACCCGGAGTCGGCGGCCCGCTGCTATCTCAGCGCGGCTCGACTGCTCGAAGCCTCGTACGCCATCACGCTAGCGGGCGACGACGAGATCGGCCAAGGCGACGCGCTCACGCTCCACGGCGCGGTGGCGCGGCGGCGCCTCGGCCACCACGACGAGGCGCGAGTCAGTCTGCTGTCGGCACAGCGCATCGCGCGCCGGTGGGGCGACCCCGAACGGCTCAGCCGCGTCGACATGGAGCTCGGCGCGCTCGCCTGGAGCGCGAACGACCTCGACGCCGCCGCCGACGCCTTCCACGAGGCCGTCTCTCTGGCGAGCCGACACGGCATGGAAGACCGCGAGATCGCCGGGCTGGCGAGCCTAGGCGTGGTGTACCGCGACCTCGGCCGGGCCGACGAGGCCATCGAGATGGGTCGCGCCGCCGTCGAGCGCATGCAGAGCCGCGAGGACCCTCTCGGTACGGCAACGCTGCTCACGAGCCTCGCGGCCACCTACCGCGCCGCGGGTGAGATTCATGCCGCACGCACCTGCTTCGAACGCGCGCTCACCTTGCTGACCAAGACGGGTGACGCAGCAGGAGCGGCGGCGGCCCGCCAGGCGCTCATCGACCTGGGCTCAGGCCGGTCGGACGATCAACGTTGACCTATACTCTCCACCTACACACGTACGACGAACGAGAAGGTGAGACGGCGGCTGCTTCCCGTCTCAGGAGGAGGATTCGATGGCCACCTACATCATCCACCGAACCGTCGGTCAGGTCTCCGAAACCGACATCGAGGCAGCCAGCTACAGGGCCAACGCGGCCCTGGCGAGCATGTCGGGCATCCGCTGGATCCGCTCGTACTACTCCGCCGAGGAAGGCAAGATCTACTGCGAGTACGAGGCCCTCAGCCTCGACCTGCTGATCGAGCATGCCCGACGCGCCGACATCCCCTTCGACGGTGCGACGATCGTGCGCGAGCTCGACCCCGACATGTTCCGCTGACGCACGTCGTCCGGAAACCTGAGTAGGCGTTCCCGCCTCGGCAACGCCGCGGGAACGCCCTCGCTCCTAACCTCGTCATCGCAGCGAGGTCCTCACGGACCCGTGGTGCTTTCGACGAGAGGAACGCCGCCATGAACCGATCGATGCTCGTTACCTTCCGCCCGCTCGCCCTCCTCCTCGTTCTCGCGCTGACGGCGAACCTGGTCGCCGCTCAGGATTACCAGTTCGAGCTGCCCTTCTTCAACCACCTGCAAGCCGGCATGCACGAGCAGGACGTCTTCGTAGCCCAAGGCGACGCCGTCTACCGTGCCACGGCCGACACGCCGGTCGCGGCCGCGCTCTACGCGAGCGCAGAGCCCGTCGCCCACAATCCCGCCGATCCCGCCGACGTGGGCCCGTACCCGATGGGAGCCCATCTCGGGTTCACGCTGGCGGATTGGCTCGCGGCGTCCGGCGACTTGACCGTAGCGTGCGAGGCCGGCTCGGCACGTGTGGACGTCGCATTCGACGCCCTGGTGCCCGCGGCCACGTATACGTTGTGGTTCAGCTACATCGTCATGCCGCCGACGGTCCCGTTCAGCGTGATCGACCTCCCGCTGGGCGCGGTCGACGGCTCCCAGAACGCCTTCGCCACCGACGCTCGGGGCCACGCTGAAGTCTCCATCACGCTCGAGGCTTGCCCGCTCCTGAGCCAAGGGCCGCTGGCGACGATGATCGCCATCTCGTACCACAGCGATGGTCAGACCCACGGCTTCTCACCGGGCGCATTCGGCCAGAACAGCCACGTCCAGCTCATGGCCTTCTTGCCGAGCCACGCCGAGCTCGCCGCCGTCGCCTCACGCCCCCTGATGTCGGCCGCGACGGGCCTGTACTTCCCCTGACGGACGAATCTGGCGCACGCCCGCAGCACACCGGGGAGGGCCGTCACCGGTCCTCCCCGAGCACGAACGGAAGGGTCACCGCGATGCAGCCCAGGACGCACGTGATCTCCGCCCGCCGCACGGCGGGCGCTCTCCTCGATCCGGCACGCCGGCTGCTGAACGGCCTCAACGGCCACTGGCACCGACGCGCCCTCCTCCTCTACGCGTTCGTCGTCACCTCCCACTTCCTCGAGCATGCCTTGCAGATGGGGCAAGTGCATGCCCTCGGCTGGTCGCGCCCGGAGGCCGGCGGCCTCCTCGGACTCGCCTTCCCCGGCATCGCGGCGGCCGAGGTCTTGCACACCACGTGGAACAGCCTGCAGCTGACCGGTCTGATCCTGCTCCTGATCGGCTTCCGGCGGGTTCCCGCCGCCCGCTCCTGGTGGCTCGTCGCGCTCACCCTCCAGACGTGGCACTGGTTCGAGCACGCCGTGATCCAGCTCCAGTACGTGACCGGCATCTACCTCTACGGCGCGATGCGGCAGATGAGCATCCTCGAGCGCTTCATTCCGCGCATCGAGCTCCACTTCCTGTACAACCTCGTCGTGTTCATCCCCACGCTCATCGCGTTCATCATCTACTTCCGACATCGCGAACGGGCTGTCGCTCGCGACGCGAGAGGAGCGGCATGTCCGTCATCGATCCGAGAGCTCCCATAGCGGCGCGACCTCTTCGTGCGGGCGGCCCGTCGCACGACGCCACCTCGCTCCGTGCGAAGACCTCGACCACGACCTGTTTCGAGAGGAGCACCATGTCCGTCATCGAACCGAATCGATCCGTCACCCCACCGAACCTGCCCATGGCCGAGCCGAACGTGGCGGCGGAGGCCGTCC
>SKWV01000027.1 GCA_007128755.1 Trueperaceae bacterium | reverse complement strand
GTCCTCCGCGCGCACCGGTCGGACGGAGGCGCCGAGCGTGGCGGCGAGCGCCAGGTGGTGCCAGGGCGCGCCGCCGCTGCCGTACACGCCGATCACGCGGCCGGCGAGTGGCCCCGGTGTGCCCTTCAGCGCGCCCATACCTCGTCCAGCACGCGCATGATGTTGCCACCGAGCGCCTTGCCGATGTCCTCGTCGCTGTAGCCGTGGGTGACCAGCCAGCGCACGATGTTGGGGAACGCCTCGGCTGGGTTCTCGATGCCGTCGACGTACTCCACGGTCGGGTACGGCTCCTTGCCTTTCGAGGCTCCCAGGCTCAGCGCCTCGCGCAGCGCGCCGTGCAGGCCGACATGGTCGCCGAACAGGACGTCCGGACCGAAGGCGACGTGGTCGATGCCGACGAGGTCGACGCAGTAGGCGAAGTGCTCCATGAACGACTCGATCGAGTGCGTCGGGTTCGCCTGGCTGATGGTCGTGTGCGGCGCGGCCTCGATGCCGATCACGCCCCCCTTGGCGGCGAGCGCCCGGATGACCTCGTCGGGCTTCAGGCGCGGGGAGTTCCAGAGCGTCCGCGCTCCGGCGTGCGTGATGAAGATGGGGTGCTCGGAAGCCTCGATCGTGTCCATCGACGTCCGGTCGTTGGCGTGCGAGACGTCGATGGCGATGCCGAGCTGGTTCATGCGCTTGACCGCCCGGCGACCGAAGGCCGTCAGCCCGAAGTCGGCCGGCTCCTTGAGGCCCGCGCCGAGCGCGTTCCCCTCGCTGTAGCAGATCCCCAGCGAGCGCACCCCGAGTCCGTAGAGCACGTCGATCCGGTCGACCTCGTTCTCGATCATCGCGGAACCCTCGAGCGACACCACGAACGCGATGCCCCCCTCGGCCTTGGCGCGACGGATGTCGTCGGTGGTGAGCGCTAGACGGACCATCTTCTGGTGCGCGATGTCCGAGAGGCGCATGCCGATGTCGAAGATGACGTCGTCCCACTTCCAGCCGGCGCGAGACGTGATCATGGCGGTGCCGTCCATCATGCCGTCGAAAACACAGTCCATGCCGCTCGCGGCCATGCCCTCGTAACCGGTGAACTCGCGCCCCCAACGCCGGAACTCGAGGAAGCCGCTGAGATCCTTGGGCGAGACGAAGCAGTGGTCGTGCAGCGAGATGACCAGGTGCTCGTCGAACAGGCGCCGGACGCGCTCCTCTTGCTCGTCGGTGGTCTCGACGCGCCGGCTCGGCACGCGGCCGATCTGCTGCACCAGCTCCGTGCGTGGTAGGTCCGCTGGATCGAGGTACTGGAAGGAGCGATAGCCGTCGTACTGCTTGTTCTGCATGGTTCTCCGTCCTGCGACGTCATGACCGGGGGTCGAGCACGTCGCGGAGCGCGTTGCCGAGGAGGTTGAAGGCGAGCACGGTGACGGCGATGAACGCGCCGGGCCAGATGGCCAGGACGGGGGCCCGCCAGAGGTAGCCCTGGGCGTTCTGGAGCATGTTGCCCCAGGAGGCCAGCGGAGGCTGGATGCCGAGGCCGAGGTAGGAGAGGGCCGCTTCGGTCAGGATCGCCCAGCCGACCCCGAGGGTGGCGAGGACGGTGGCCTGCGGCATCACCTGCGGCAGGATGTGGCGCGCCATGACGCGGACGTGCGTGCCACCGAGGGCACGGGACGCTTCGACGAAGTCGTGGTGGCGGAATCGCTTGAACTCCGCGTGCGCCACCCGCGCCATCTGCGCCCAGAAGCCGATTCCCACCGTGACGATGATCGTAGTGGGGGCATTGCCGAAGCTCGTGATGATCACGAGGATGAGGAAGAACGAGGGGATCGCCATGAAGGCGTCCACGAGCCGCATGAGCAGGCTCTCGACCCTGCCGCCGAAGTACCCGGCGAGGCCGCCGATCGTGAGTCCAAGAGTCAGGCCGACGAGCATCGAGAAGAGGCCGACGGAGAGGCTGACGCGGCCGCCCGCGAGGACGCGCGCGAAGACGTCGCGTCCGAGCTCGTCGGTCCCGAGCCAGTGGGTGGCGGAGGGAGGCTGCAGGATCGAGCGGGCGTCGGTACGCGACGGCGAGTGCGGCACGAGGCCGGGGCCGATGATCACCGTCACGGTGAGGACCACTAGGAGCACGAACGCGAAGATGCCCAGCGGCTGGCGCAGGATCTTGCGGAGCAGTCGTGGGCGGGCGCGCGGTGGGGGTGGGGCGGCGATGGTGGCGGCGGCGTCAGTCATGCCGGATCCTCGGGTCGACCACCGCGTAGAGCAGGTCGACCGCCAGGTTGATGCCGACGACGATGGCGCCCGCGAGCAGCGTGACGCCGAGGATGACCGGGTAGTCGCGGCCGTTGGCGGCCTCGATCGCGAGGCGACCGATGCCCGCCCAGCCGAACACGCTCTCGATGACCACGGAGCCGCTGAAGAGCACCGTGGCGACGAGCCCGAGCATGGCGACGACCGGAACCATCGCGTTGCGCACCGTGTGCTTGACGAGCACGACGCGCTCCACGAGTCCCTTGGCGCGGGCGGTGCGGACGAAGTCCGACGCCATCATCTCGAGCAGTGCCGCTCGCGTGACGCGCACGACGTTCGGCATGAGCGAGAAGGCGAGCACGCCGGCAGGGAGGATGAGGTGGCGGATTCGGTCGCCGAGGTCGAAGCCGCGTCCGATTGAGGCGCTTCCCGAGGCGGGGAGCCAGCCGAGGTTCACGGCGAAGACGATGATGACGACGATGCCGAGCCAGAAGTTGGGGATCGACATGCCCAGCGTCGAGATGGTGCTGACCACGTGGTCGGGCCAGCGGTCGCGGTGCAGCGCCGCGATCACCCCGAGGACGATGCCGAACGCGGCGGCGAGCAGCAGCGACGTGGCCGCGAGCACGACGGTCGGGACGATCCGCTGGCGGAGCAACGAGGAGACGGGCAGGCCTTGGTTGATCGAGGTACCGAGATCGCCGCGGAGAGCCCCGGCGAGCCAGGTGACGTAGCGCTCGTGGACCGGTCGGTCGAGACCGAAGCGGGCGAGCCGTGCCTGGCGCTCGGCGGCGGTGCTCTGCATGTCGATCAGCGACGACGGCCCGCCCGGCGCGAGATTGATCATGAAGAACGTCAACAACGACACGAGGAACAGGACGATTCCGCCCTGCACCACGCGTCGCGTCACGAATTCGATCATGAGGTCCGGCGGTCCTTCCGGGAGCGCGGGTGCGAGGCCCCGGCCACATGGGCGCCAAGGCTCGAAGGAGAGACCCGCCTCCACCCGGCAGGTGCCGGGCGGAGGCGGGTCGCGAAGTTCAGCGTGCGATGTACCAGTCGACGGCGTGCTGGAACGCGGTGGCCGCGGTGATCTCGGGGAAGCCCTGCAGCGCCACGTTCTTCGCCGTCAGGATGTCCGGGTACCAGAGGTAGAGGTAGGGGAGATCGTCGGCGAGGAACTCCTGCATGGCGGCGTACGCCTCCACCTGGTCCTCGAGCGTGAGCGCGCGACGGCCGGCGTTCATCAGCTCGTCGAGCTCCTCGTTGCAGTAGTTGGGGATGTTGTTGCCCGTGCGGGCGGCGGAGCAGGAGAAGTACGGGGCGACGTCGGCGGTGGGCGGCATGCTCCACCAGGCGACCGTGACCTCGTAGTTGCGAGCTACCACGACGTCCTGGATGTAGGCGTTCCACTCGAGGATGTTGACGTCGGCCATCACGCCGATGTCCTCCCAGTACTGCTGCACGAGGAGCGTGGCCGGCACGAGGTCGCCGAACTGGCCGGTCGGCATGGAGAACGCGAGGCGCTCGCCGTCCTTGGCGCGCACACCGTCGGCGCCGAGCGTCCAGCCGGCCTCGTCGAGCAGGGCCGCGGCCGCTTCGGGGTCGTAGTCGTAGGTGCGGACGTCGGGGTTGTAGAGCGCGCCGAGCATGGGGGCGACGGGACCGGTCGCGACCTCCCCGAAGCCGTCGAGGAGCGCGTCGATCATCGCCTGGCGGTCGATCGCCATGAGCAGCGCCTGCTTGACGCGGACGTCGTCGAAGCGGTCGTCGTCGTGGTTCGGGGCGACGAAGAAGAACAGGTTCTGCGATTGGCGGAGCACCTCGAGCCTACCCGTCGCTTCGATGCCGGTCGCGAGGTTGGGGCTCAGGCGGGTGACGACGTCGAGCTCGCCGGCGCGCGCCTGCGCGACCTGCGTGTTCGGGTCGGGAATCACGCGGAAGACGAGGCCGGCGAGTTGAGGCTCGCCCGCCCAGTGCAACGGGTTGGGCACGAGCCGGACGTAGGAGCCGGGGACGAACTCGGCCACCATGTACGGGCCGGTGGTGACGGGTGTGGCCTTGTTGAACGAGGCGACGGTGAGCGGGTTCTCGGCGGACCCGAGGACGTGCTCGGGGATGATGCCGGCGAACGACGCGAGGTAGTAGGGGAGCGCGGAGAAGGGCGTCGCGAGCACGAAGCGGACCGTCAGGTCGTCGATGATCTCGACGCGCTCGATGGCCGAGTACTGCGAGGCGCTCTGGGCGCCGAGCTCCGGGTTGAGCACCACGTCGTTGAACGTGAAGGCGACGTCGTGGGCGCCGAAGGGCGCGCCGTCGGACCACTGCACGCCCTCGCGCAGCTCGAAGACCCAGGCGAGGCCGCCCTCTTCAGCGCTCCAGGACACGGCGAGCGCCGGGCTGGGCGTCAGGTCCTCGGGCGAGTAGCGTGTCAGCTGGTCGAACAGGACGGTGTTGATCAGGTTGGACTCGATCACGGCGCCGGGCGTCCACGGGTTCAGCGTGGGGTCGGCGTTCGTCGCCAGGTTCAGGACGGCGGTCGGGTCGGCGGACTGGGCCGATGCGGCTCCGAGGCCGAGCGTGAGCAGCAGGGCGAGCAGTGCGAGGCGGTGGACGAAACGGCGGATGTGCATGGTGATCCCTCTCTTCACGAACGACCCGCCAACGCCAGGCGATGCGAGATCGCTGCCGCAGCGGTACGAACGAGCTCGGTGAAGCGCGCGAGCGTGGCGTCGTCGACTCGGAACGACGGCCCGCCCACGCTGATGCCGCCGACGACGTGGCCGTCACCAGCGAAGATCGGGGCTCCGACGCCGCGTGCCGATGCGTCGAAGTCCTCGTCGGAGAGCGAGTAGCCACCCTCGCGGATGGTGGTGAGTTCGTCGCGTAGCGCGTCGACGTCGCGGGCCGTGCGCCCGGTGTAGGCGGGAAGCTCGTGGAGCCGGTGAAGGACGGCGGCGCGCTCCGCCTCGCTCAGCCAGGCGAGGATCGCCTTGGGGACCGCACCCGCGTGGAGCGGCAGCGAGTGGCCGAGCACCGACATGAGGCGGACGCTCTGGTTGCTCTCTCGCCGGTCGACGCACACCGCGCGCTCTCCGGCGCGGATGAACAGGTGGACGGTCTCGTCCGTGTCGGCGCTCAGTCCGTCGAGGTACGGCCTCGCGATGTCGATCAGGCTCTCGCTGTGGAAGCGGACCGTGGCCGTCGCCAAGGCGGCCGCGGCCGGTCCAGGCTCGAAGCGGGCCTCGTCCGTCGGTACCAGGAAGCCGGCGGCCTCGAGGGTCTTGAGCGACCGATACGCCTGGTTGCGTTCGACGCCGAGCAGCGCCACCACGTCGGCGAGGCCCAGACGGTGAGGAGGGATCGTGAACGCGCTCAGCACCTGCAGCGTCCGCAAGGCCGACGTCAACACGTAGGGGTTTCGGTCCGGCGCGGCGCCAGGGGGAGGGAGTACATCGTCTCGCATCACGGTATGAGTTCGGAGTGTAAGACGCAGGTGCAGCGATGTCAATGCTTATGCGATGACGTGCAACAAAAAACGGCTACCTGCGCCTCGTCCCACCGACCACGAGCGACACGCGCAACCCGCCGCTCTCGATCACGCGCACGCGATCGATCTGCAGGCGCTCGTGCTCGGTGAACAGTCGCGGGTGCGTGGTGAGGAACGCCACGTCCCACGTGCCCGAAGCCTGCGAGACGCGGTCC
>SKWV01000040.1 GCA_007128755.1 Trueperaceae bacterium | reverse complement strand
GTCGAGATCCCGCTCGCGGCGCGGATCTTCGCCGTCGCCGACGTCTACGACGCGCTCACCTCCGAGCGCCCGTACTGGCCGGCGTGGAGCCGCGAGCGCGCGCTCGAGTACGTGCGCGATCAAGCCGGGCGGCACTTCGCGCCCGACGTCGCCGCGGAGTTCGTCCGGATGATGTCGGAGGCGACGCCGCACCGCTCGACGCCGCCTCCGCGATCGTGATCGTCCTTCAGGCCGAGTAGGTCTCGCGTCGCGAGGACGGCGCGCCCACGCGGGCACCCAGCATGGCGATCACGGCGCCGACGATGAGCCCGATGGCGGCCCACAGCGCCGCGGAGCTGAGGGCATCGGCCGCGGTCTGCGCGGCTTGCCTGAGCTCCTGCTCGGCCTGGGCGAGCGTCTCCTGCCCCTGCTCGTACGCGTCGATCCAGGCATCGACCCGATCCTCGGCCTCGGCCTCGCTGAGCTCGGTGTTGGTGGCGACCACGTCGATGAGTTGCTGCCGGTCGGCCTCGTCCACGGTGGCGTCACCGTCTCGGAGGATCCTCGTCACGACCACGCGGAACTCGCGTCGCGCCGCGGGATCCGTCCACAGACCTTCCATCTCCTGCTGGATGTCCTCCAGGAGCAGGCGTTGCTCCTCGATGGCCCCCTCGGCGCGCTCGGCGACGGCCGGCGCGACGGTCGCCGCCCCCTCGCCGACCAGGGTCAGCCCCTGGCCGACCACCCCGAGCGCGCCGGTCAGCAGCGCCGCGAGCACGGTCGCGGCGAGCCACACGCTGACGAGCGTGACCACCGCCCACGTCAAGAGGCCGTGCAGGAGCACATCCGTCGAGTTCACCCGGTTCGCGAACCGCCCGGTCACGAGCCCGCCGACGAAGAGCGCGATCGCGGCCGTGACCAGGAAGCCGATGGCCGCGGCCGTACCGATGCCCTCGAAGGGCCGCGGATCCACGGCGGGATCGAACGCGCCGAGCCCCAGCCAGAGCATGATCAGCTCGATCAGGAGCCAGACGATGAGGGCCATGACGGTGCCGGCGATCACGGCTCCCCAGGAGACGCGGCTCCGTGCGGGCTCGGGCGGGCCTTCGGCGGGCGCTGGCGCTGGCGTGCGGGGTCTGGTCATCGTCGTCCTCCTCGTGTCGGAGCGTGGGCCATGCGGGTCACGTTCGCGTCTGCGCCCCCGAGCATAGGTGCGGCGCCACTGGCTCCGTGGTGCAACGAACACCACCTCAGTGATGTGCCCAGCGCTCCTGCGGCCTCCTCCGGATGCCGGGTCCACCGCGAGCGCTCACGCTCGGCGCGAGGCTGGGCTCAGAGCAAGGGGGAGGGAGCCTTCCGGCTCCCTCTCCCTTGCTCGTGTGCGACGGTCTGCGGCTCGTGCGTGGGCGCTCCCGTCAGTTCGCGGCGGCCGCCATCAGGTGGAACGCGCCGGGTCGAGATGCTTCATCGCCCACTTCCTCGTGCTCGACGGGTTGCGTCGACGCCACGAGGGCCTCGATCGGCATGTCCTCCACCGGCGTGCCGGTGACGAAGATCGTGTGCAGCATGCCAGGCTCGAGGTTCTGGTCCGCGAGATCGAGGATCACGGCCTCGCCGTCCTCGGTGCGAACCTCGAGGTGATCGTCGGGACGCACGGAGTGGTACCCACTGGCTTCGCCGTAGGCGACGGTCTGGACGAGCTCGACGCCGTTCTCCGCCTCGTCGTCGGCATCGGCTTCACGCACGGCCAGCGACACGGGCTCGGTGCCGGGCGCGGCGTGCACGACGCGCACGCGGACCTCGTCCTCTTCGAGCTCGGTAGTCGCCTCGTCGTCGAGCACCATCACGCGCAGCTCCAGCTCACCACGATCGTTCTCGGTGGCGAACAGGCCCTCGAGCCAGGCGATGAAGCCCTCGTCGGTGGCATCGGCCTGCTCTTCGGGCTCACCGACGCGCTCCGGGACCATGAGGCCCATGAGCGTGATCGTGTAGTACTCGCCGCTGCTGGCGTCGAAGGTCTCGGCGGGCACGACCGGCGCGACCTCGGCTTCGGCCTCTGCGGCCGCCTCGTCATGCTCGGTGGCCGCGAGCACCACCGTGATCTCGTACGAGCCGGCGGGGACGGCGACGTAGTCGGTCATCTCGGCGTACCCGGTCTGATCGAAGGCGTCGATCGTCAGGCCTGCCGCGGCGTCCTCGTCGCTTACGAGGAGGACCTGGTCGATGTCGGCGTTGGGCGCCGCGTGCACGAATCGCACCATCGCGTACTCGTCGGCCTCGGCGACGTCGTCGCGCTCGGGGTCGGTCACGGCGACGGCCTCGTCGTTCGCTTCCTCCTCCGCCACCGGCTCGCCGTTCACGTCTTCGGGCTCGGCGACGGCTTCGTCGTTCTCCTCGGCCTCCTCGACTTCGGCCGGCTGGGTCGATGCCACGACGACGTCGATCGGCACCGGCTCGACGGGCGTGCCCGTCACGAACACCGTGTGCAGCATGCCGGGCTCGAGACCCTCACCTGCGAGGTCGAGGATCACGGCCTCGCCGTCCTCGGTCCGGATCTCCAGCGTGTCGCCCGCGCGCAGCGACACGTAGCCGCTCGCCTCGCCGTACGACACCGTCTGGACGATCTCGACGTCGTTCTCCTCGTCGTTGACGTCGTTGTCGTTGGCGTCGTTGTCGTTCTCGTCGTTCACGTCGTTGTCGTTGACGTCGTTGTCGTCGTCAGCGCGCATGACCGCGAGCGCGACCGGATCGGTGCCGGGAGCGGCGTGAACGATCCGCACCAGCATCTCTTCCTCTTCGAGCGTCTGCGTCGCTTCGTCGTCGAGCACCAGCAGGCGCAGATGGAGCTCTTCCTCCTGGACGGTGTCGCCCGCCATCAGGCCTTGGAGCCATGCCATGAAGGGCTCGGCGGTCGGGTCGGCGATCTCTGCCTCCTCGGCCTCCTCGGTGGCCTCCGCATCGACCGGCTCGGTCTCTGCCGGAGCCTCTTCCTGTTCCGCTTCCTCTGCTGGGGCGGTCTCCTGCTCGTCGTCGCGGTCCATGTGCTCAGGGATGACGAGACCGAGCAGGGTGACGGTGTAGTACTCGCCCCCGCCGGCGTTGAACGACTCGGACGGCACGACGCGCGCCAACTCTTCGCCCTCGACGGATTCCAGGACGACGGTGATCTCGTAGTTGCCGGGCGGCACCGCGATGTAGTCGCTCATGGCGCCGTACTCGACGTCAGCGAAGTTGGCGACGGCTACCCCGCCCGCCTCCTCCTGATCGCTCATCAACATCACCTGCTCCACGGCGGCATTGGGTGATGCGTGAACGAACCGGACCATGGCGTGTTCGTCGTTGTTGTCGTTCGCCGCGTCTTGTTGTTGCGCAGTCTCCTGCTGGGCGCTCACGAGCGAACCCAGCGCGAACCCGACTGCGATCATCAGGGCTATCAATCGTCTCACGGTGTCCTCCTTCTGAAGTCGAGGGGCCGCGCGCCAAACCAGACGATGACCCCGTGTGGTGCAGCCCGGTGTCGGGCACGATCTCGCCCTCGACAGCAAGCGTAGGGACGGCCGGTGAGACGTGCGCCGTCGCTCCGTGCGAAAGCGTGAGGCGGATGAACGCGCGTGGGGCCGCGCAGCCCGCGATGCACGACCAGGAGCCGCCTCGCGGCTCCTCATGGGTCTCATCGACTCGACTCCGCTCTCATGAGGGGGCTCCCGAAGCGCCCCCAAGGAGCTCGTGCGTGCGTCAGGAACGACGTTCTATCTGAGAGTGGGCCAAGCGGGGTCTCGATGAGGGGACGCGAGGCATGCCGAGCACGTTCAGGACCCGCCTCACGTGGCCCGAGAGGGCGCAGCACCACGTGCCCCTCATGGAACGGTCGGCCATCTCATGTTCACACGCGTAGTGTATGAACCACTCGAGCCTGTGCCTATGCATCCTCGAGCCTTCGCTTCCTCGAGAGGAGACGCAACGATGTTCCGACATACACTCGACTCACGGCTTCGCCGCCCGGTCATGATCGGTATCGCATTCGTGACGGCCATGACGCTGGCTGCGTGCGATCCCGCCGATCCGGCGACCCCCGCCGATCCGGCCGCCACGCCACCACCCGCCACGGCGCCGGCCGATCCGGTCGCTCCCGCGGCGCCCGCCGATCCGGTCGCTCCCGCGGCGCCGGCCGATCCGGTCGCCGAGCCGGCACCCGTCGACGAGGCCGCCATGACGGCCGAAGATGCAGCCGCCGTCCGCGACCGCCTGGACGAAGTCAGTCAGCGGCTCGACGCCGCCGAGCAACGCCTCGCCACCCTCGCCGAGACGGAAGAGGCCGAAGAGCTCGCCACCGAAGCCCGGCAGGAGGTCGAGGAGGCCAGGAGCATCCTCGCCGAAGCCCGGCAGCAGCTCGACGCCGCCGCGACGGACGCCGCGGAGCCAACCGCCACCGTGACGGAACCGGCGGATCCGGCTGTGGATCCTGAGGATCCGGACGACGTCGACGACGAAGACGATGTCGATGATGCTGACGACGACGTCGAGCCGTTGGCACCGGCGGACCCGGCGCCCGCGAACTGACGGACTGAGTCAGGACCAACCCCACCATGATCAGGTGGAGACCAAGACGGCTCGGCGTTCAGCGTCGAGCCGTCTTCGTGGTGGAACGCGTGGCCTCCCTCGCCGGCAGGGTCCACGTCGCGGCGCGTGGAGCGCGTCGGGCGCAGTACGATGAGCCTCACGTGTTCACCGGGAAGCGCGTCTTGGTCATCATCAACCCAGCTTCGGGAAAAGCGAAGCCGGAAGTCGCCGAACGGACCATCGCCACGGCGCTGGAGGCCGTCGACGCGAGCTTCGAGCTCCGCACGACCGGTGCACCGGACCACCCCAGGGCGTGGGCCCGAGCGGCGGGCGGAGAGGGCTTCGACGTGGTGCTCGCGGCCGGTGGCGATGGGACCGTCACGGCCGTCGCGACCGGGCTCCTCGAGTCCGACGAGCCCGTGCCGCTCGGGATCGTACCGATGGGGACCGGGAACGGGTTGGCGCGCGTGCTGCGGCTGCCCATGGATACCGCCAAGGCCATCGAGGCGATGCACGAGGGGCATGAGCTCGCGCTCGACGTGGTCCAGGTGGACTCGCACGGGAGCATCGCGCTCTTCTTCCTCGGGGCGGGTCTCGACGCCGAGATCAACCGCGATGCCGACTCCGCCTCCAAGAAGCGCTTCGGCTTCCTCGCCTACGTCGGCGCCGCGGCTCGCAACCTCTGGGGGCGCCGGAACCACAGCGTCGACCTCACGACCGACGACCGGCGCGAGACGTTCGAGGCGCATACCGTCACCGGCTTCAACGCCGGGCAGTTCGAGCTCGTCGGGATCGACGTCGGGCCCGACGTCGATCCGCACGACGGCTACCTCGACATCACCGTCATGCGCTCGCCGGGTTTCTGGACGTCGCTCGCGGCCGTCCTGCGGCTCGCCAGCGGGCAGCGCGAGGCGAGCATGAACTTCAGGCGCGCGCGGTCGTTCCGGATCGACGCCCGACCGCCCCTGCTGGTGCACATCGATGGTGACGTCGTCGGCTCGACGCCGGTGACGGGCGCGGTGCTCCCCGGCGCCTTGCGGGTCATCGCAGCCGGAGACTACCCGAACCCGCGTCGCGCCGAGCGCACGCAGAACGACGAGACGAGCGCCACGACGGCGGACACCGGCGCAGGCTGAACGACGTGCCGGCCGGCGCGGTCGCCGCGCTGGGTGCGTCGTGCACGGATCGGCCCGTCGTCACGCCCGGCCGCCGGGGCTCACGCGACGCCGGCGTCGGTCGGACACCGTCGGGACCCAGACGAGCGCGACCACCGCGAGCGCCGGCAACAGGCTCACCCAGGCCGCGACGTGCAAGGCCCACGACCCGCTCAGGCCCCGCGGCCACGCACCGGTGAGCGGAAGGAGGCTCGCCAGGAGCGCCAACACGGCCACGTCGAGGACTGCC
>SKWV01000213.1 GCA_007128755.1 Trueperaceae bacterium | reverse complement strand
TCGGAACCCCGCTGGTAGGCTGCGCGTCATGAGTGAGACCCTGCGCTTCCTGGAGGTCGCCATGGCGGCCGCGGCCGCGGCCGGGCGCCGCACCCTCGCCCACTTCGACCCGGGCGTGGCGATCGACGTCAAGACCGACGACACCCCGGTCACCATCGCCGACCGCGAGGCCGAGACGCTGCTGCGCGACGTCTTGGAGCGCGCCTTCCCCGACCACGGCGTGGTGGGGGAGGAGTACGGCGCCAGCCGGCCGGGCGCGAGCCACCAGTGGTACCTCGATCCCATCGACGGCACCAAGTCGTTCGTGCGCGGCGTGCCGCTGTACGCCGTCCTGATGGGCCTCGAGATCGATGGGCGCGTCGAGGTGGGCGTCGCCCACTTCCCCGCCTTGGGGGAGACCCTGGCGGCGGCCACGGGACACGGCACGCGCCTGAACGGCCGCCGCGTGATGGTGCGCGACACGGCGCGGCTCGCCGACGCGTTCGTGTCGTTCACCGACGCCGCCTCGTTCGCCAAGCACGGCCGGGAGCGCGCCTGGCAGCGCGTCCAGGCGGCCACGGCGCATCGCCCCGGGTGGTCCGACGCGTACGGCCACGCGCTGGTCGCCAGCGGTCGCGTCGAGGTCATGCTCGATCCGGTGATGCACGCCTGGGACTGCGGGCCGTTCCCGGTGCTGCTGCGCGAGGCCGGCGGGTACTTCGGCGACTGGTCGGGGGTCGAGACCATCCACGGCGGCGAGGCGGTCTCCTGCAGCAAGGCCCTGTGGCCCGAGCTGCAGCCGATCCTGGCGGAGCGGGACCCGAAGGCGTGAGGTGGTTCGCGGCGGCGCGCGACGACCGCGAGCGCGGCCACACGTCCGGGCCGTTCGCCCGTCTAGACTGGAGCGCATGAGCGACATCACGCGGCGCGCGACCGTGACCACCTGGGTCGGAGACGTCCCGATCGGGTCGGACCATCCGATCGTCGTGCAATCGATGACCAACACCGACACCGCCGACGTCGCGGGGACCGTCTCGCAGGTGGCGACGCTGGCGCGCGCCGGCAGCGAGATCGTGCGCGTCACCGTCAACAACGCCGAGGCCGCCCAGGCCGTGAGCGAGATCCGGGCGCGGCTCGACGACGCCGGCGTCACGGCGCCGCTCGTGGGTGACTTCCACTACAACGGCCACGTCCTGCTGCGCGAGTTCCCGGCCGCCGCCGAAGCGCTGGCGAAGTACCGCATCAACCCCGGCAACGTGGGCGTGGGCGCGCGTCACGACACCAACTTCACGACCATGATCGAGGTCGCCAAGGAGTACGGTCGGCCGGTCCGCATCGGCGTGAACTGGGGCTCGCTCGACGGCCAGCTCCTCACCGCGCTGATGGACGAGAACGCGCGCCGGGCCCAGCCGTGGGACGCCCGCGCCGTCACGATCGAGGCGATGCTGCAGTCGGCCCTGCGCTCGGCCGAGCGCGCCGAGGCCGTCGGGCTGCCGCACGAGGCGATCATCATCAGCGCCAAGGTGAGCCACGCGCGCGACCTGTGGGACGTCTACCGGCTCCTCGCCGAACGCTGCGACTACCCGCTCCACCTGGGCCTGACCGAGGCGGGCATGGGCATCAAGGGGGCGGTGTCGTCGACGGCCGGACTCTCGGTCCTGCTGGCGGAGGGGATCGGCGACACCATCCGCGTGTCGCTCACGCCCGACCCCGGTGCGCCGCGGGAGCGTGAGGTCGAGATCGCCCAGGAGGTCCTGCAGGCCCTCGACCTCCGGCGCTTCGCCCCCAGCGTCATCGCCTGCCCCGGCTGTGGCCGGACCACCAGCACGCTGTTCCAGGAGATGGCGCGCGACATCCAGGCCTACCTCAAGAGCTCGATGCCCGCCTGGCGCGAGCGCTACCCGGGCGTCGAGACGCTCACCGTCGCCGTCATGGGCTGCGTCGTCAACGGTCCGGGCGAGTCGAAGCACGCCGACATCGGCATCTCGCTGCCGGGCACGGGCGAGTCGCCGCGGGCGCCCGTCTTCCGCGACGGAGCGTTCGTCGGCACGCTGCAAGGCGCCGACATCGTGAGCGAGTTCAACCGCATGCTCGACGCGTACGTCGAGGAGCGGTTCGGTTCGCCGGCCGAGGGCGCGCGTGTGGCCCTGCCCAGCGTGACCTGACCGCACCGTCTCGGAACCATGGCCCCGGCCACTGAACGACATGTGAACGCGTGCTAGCCTCCGGCCATCCTCACTGGGGGGGCGATCCATGACGGTCGATCAGGCACTCAAGGAGTGCTCGGCGCTCACGAAGCGCCATTCCAGCACGTTCTTCTTGGGCTCGGTGTTCTTCCGCGGCGAGCGTCGCCGGGCGGTGAGCGCCGTGTACGCCACCTGCCGTCTCGGAGACGACGCGGTGGACGCCGCCCCCAACGAGCGCGAGGGGCGCGAACGGCTGGCGGCCTGGTGGAGCGGCGTGGAGCGGGCGTACGACGGCCGGCCCGATGACGGCGTGGCGTTCGAGCTCGCCCTCGCCTGGGCCCTGGAGCGGTTCGACCTGCCCAAGACCGCCTTCGAGGAGCTGCACCTGGGTCTGGCGACGGATCTCGAGTGCGTCGACCTCCAGACGATCGACGACCTGCTCCTGTACTGCCGTCGCGTCGCCGGCGTCGTCGGCTGGCTCGTCGCGCCGATCGCCGGCTACCGCGGCGGCGCGCCGACGCTCTCCTACGCCCTGGCGCTCGGCCAGGCGATGCAGCTCACCAACGTGCTGCGCGACGTCGGCGAGGACCTCGCGATGGGGCGCTGCTACCTGCCACGGGACCTTCGCGAGCGCCACGCGGTCGATCTGGAGCTCTTGCGGGGCGGGACGATCACGCCCGGGTACGTCGACCTCATCGAGGAACTCGCCGCGCACACGAACGCGCTCTACCGCGAAGGCTGGCGGGGCATCCCGCGCCTGCACGGCATGGCGTCCGTCGCGGTCGCGGTCGCCGCCCTCAACTACGAGGGCATCGTGCAGAAGCTCCGCCAGAACGGCTACGACAACCTCAACCGCCGCGCCTTCCTGCGGCCGCACGAGCGGCTCGCGCTCATCCCCCGGGCGGTGGCAGGCATCGCCGGCGTCGCCTTGCGGCCGTCCTGACGCCGCTCGGTGCGCCGCGTGAGAGGATGAGTCGTGCCTGATTACGACGTGATCATCGTGGGTTCGGGGCACAACGCCCTGGTGACGAGCGCGTACCTCGCGCAAGCGGGCCACCGCGTCGGCGTGTTCGAGCGCCGCGACATCGTCGGCGGCGCCGTGTCGACGGTGGAGATGGTGCCGGGGTACCAGTTCGACCTGGGCGGCTCGGCCCACATCCTCATCCGCCTGACGCCCATCGTCGAGGAGCTCGGCCTGGAGCGCTACGGCCTCGAGTACCTCGAGGTCGACCCGCTGTTCTTCGCCCCGTACCCCGACGGCGACCACCTCTTCATCCATCGTTCCGAGTCTCGGACCGTCGACGAGCTCGAGGCGAAGTTCCCGGGCGAGGGCGAGGCGTACGCCCGCTTCATGGCCGATTGGCGGCCGTTCGCCCGGACGGTGCGCGACCTGTTCCTCGAGTCGCCGAGCCCGCTGACGCTCGGCAAGGCGGCCGTCTCGGGGAAGGCCGTGCCGGGGGACTGGCGTGAGGCGCTCCCGCGCATCCTGTCGCCCTACGGCGAGCTCGTCGACCAGTACTTCAGCGAGGAGAAGGTCAAGACGCCGCTCGTGTGGATGGCGGCGCAGTCGGGGCCACCGCCGTCGGAAAGCATGACGGCGCCCTTCCTGCTGTGGCATCCGCTCTACCACGAGGGCGGCATGGCTCGGCCTCGCGGCGGTTCGGGCATGCTCACGCAGGCGCTGGCCGCGCACGTGCGGGCTCACGGCGGCGAGGTCCACGTGGGCGCGCCGGTCGACGAGATCGTCGTCGAGGGCGGCCGCGCGCGCGGCGTGCGGGTGGCGGGACAGGTCTACGGCGCGCGCGCCGTCGTCTCCGGCACCCACGCGCTGGAGACGTTCGGCAAGCTCCTCCCCGAGGCTCACCGGCCCGCGGCGACGGCGCGTCTGCGCACCGGCAACGGCTTCGGCGCGGTGCTGCGACTGGCCCTCGACCGGCCCGTGCGCTACGCCGCCCATCCGGGAGACGCGGCGCGCGTCGCCCTGCAGCTGGTGTGTCGCGACCGCCGGCAGATCCACACCGCCTACGGCGAGTACCTCGCCGGCCGGCCGGCGAGCGACCCCCCGATCGTGGCGATGTCGTTCTCGGCCGTCGACGACTCGCTCGCGCCGGAGGGCGGCGAGGTGCTGTGGCTCTGGGCCCAGTACTTCCCCTACGAGCTCGCCGGCGACCGGGGCTGGGACGAGATCGGTCCCGAGGTGGCGGAGCGGATCCTCGACACCTTCGAGGCCTACGCCCCCGGCACCAAGGCGTCGGTGGTCGGTTCGCTCTTCCAGCACCCGCTCTGGCTCGAGCGCGAGCTCGGCCTCTACCGGGGGAACGTGATGCACCTCGAGATGAGCCTCGATCAGATGTTCGCGCTACGCCCGTTCCTCGGCTCCGCCGAGTACCGCTCGCCCGTGCCGGGCCTCTACCTCACGGGTGCCAGCACCCACCCCGGGGGAGGGATCATGGGGGCGTCCGGACGCAACGCCGCGCGCGTCGTGCTCGGCGACTTGTCCCGCCGGCGAGGCTGGCGAGGGTGGCGGGCGACACCGTGATGCCGGGTGCGAGGAGCGCGTCGGCGGCGCCCCACCGGCGCCCGGGTCTGCCCGCGTGGACGTGGGCACTCCCCTTCGTCGCGGCGGTGGCCGGGTCGCTGGCGTTCGCGCCGGAGATGACGTACGCCCAGTTCCACCTGACCTTCACGCTGCCCTGGCTCGCGCTCCTGGCCGCGGCGTCGTACGTGGCGGCGCGGCGCGGCGTGAGCGTGGCGGGCGACTTGGGCCGCGGCGACCGCTTCGCGGCCATCGCCCTGGGCGTCCACGCGCTCATCGCGTTCATCTACACCACGCCCTGGGACAACTACCTCGTCTACCTCGGCGTGTGGGGGTACCCGCCCGGGCGCGTGCTCGGCACGATCGGCTACGTGCCGATCGAGGAGTACGCCTTCTTCCTCATCCAGACGCTCGGCACGGGTCTCTTCCTGTTCGCGCTCGCGCGGATGATGGGGCCGCAGCCGCTCGGCACGCTGCCGCCACGCACCGGAGCGTGGGTGCGTGCCATCGGCGCCGCGCTGCTGCTCGTCGGCGCCGCCGTCGGCGTCATCCTCCTCCTCGGCACCGAGCGGGGGACCTACATGGGCCTCATCACGGCCTGGGCCCTGCCGGTGGTGGCGCTCCAGTGGGGGTTCGGCGGCGATCTGTTGGTCCGCCGCTGGCGGATCGTGGTGCTCGGCGTCATGATCCCGACCCTCTACCTGTGGGTGGCCGACACGCTCGCCATCGGCTGGTCGATCTGGTGGATCGAGCCGGCCGCCACGCTCGGCTGGCGGCCCTTCGGGCTCCCCGTCGAGGAGGCGGTCTTCTTCCTGGTGACGAACGTGCTCATCGTGTTCGGGATGGTGCTCGCGCTGCACCCGTCGTCGATGGCGCGTCTGCGGGGCATCGTGGCGGCCGGCCCGGCCTGGCGGCCGCTCCTCGCGCTCTGGGCGATCACGATGATCCCGGCGCCGCTGCTGAGCGAAGGCTTCGCGGTGCTGTCCTACGTCGCGACCACGTTGCTGGCGAGCGCGGTGCTGGTCTACGCCTGGTCGCGCTACGGACGCGTGGCGTTCGTGCTGTTCGGCGTGGCGTTCGCCTTCGGTGTCCTGGTCGAGGCGATCGGCGCGGCGACGGGTGTCCCCTTCGGCGCCTACGCCTACACGGCGCCGGGCCCGACGCTGCTCGGGGTGCCGCTGCTCGTGCCGCTCGGGTGGTGGGCGTTCACGCTCATCGCGATCGCGGTGGCCCCGGCGGGTCG
>SKWV01000063.1 GCA_007128755.1 Trueperaceae bacterium | reverse complement strand
TCCCCGCAGATGCGCTGCCGGGACCGTGCCGGGCCTGGCAATCTTCCTCAGAGGCGGGCAAGGGCACGATCTGGCGCGTTCTCGATGGTGCGACGTAGACTCGCTACGGTAGGTGAGAACCACCGGGTAGACTTCGTTTCGAAGGTGGGACGGGCGCTCGTCGCGTCATCGTCGGCGCTCGACGGGCAACGGCACGAGCGTGTTCGACGACGGAACGCGTCCCGCCAGTACGTGCATCGTGTTCGCCACGGCCGCGGCAAGCGCGCGAAGCCATCGAGCGGCGGCAGAACACGACGGTGCCCCGAACTCGATGTGTCGCTCCACCGCGATCCTCTCCTTCCGCTTCATAGCCGATCGGAGTAGTCATGCCAGAGAGTCGAAACGAGGAACGCCCGTTACTGGGGAAGGTCGGGCTGGTGACCGGCGGTTCGCGGGGCATCGGCGCCGAGGTTGCCGTGGAACTCGCGCGCAACGGCGCTGACGTCGTCATCACGTACCGCGAGAAACAGGCACGAGCGGCACGGGTCGCCGCGAAGGTCGAGGAGCTCGGTCGCCGCGCCGTCATCGCGCAGGCGGACCTGACCGTCCCGGAGGAGATGCACGCGTTGATGGAGCTCGTGAAGCGGGAGTTCGGCGCTCTCGACCTGCTCATCCTCAACGCCAGCGGTGGCTTGGAGCGCGACAGGCCGAGCGATTACGCCATGCAGCTCAACGCCGACGGTCAGGAACGCGCGGTCGATCTCGCCCTCCCGCTCATGCCTTCGGGTTCCCGGATCGTGTTCGTGACGAGCCACATGGCGCACTTCTACGACACGGAGCCGCAGGCCTTCGCGAGCTATGAGCCGATCGCGGCCAGTAAATCCGCTGGGGAAGCCGCCTTGCGGTCGCGCATCCCGGCGCTGGCCGACGACGGCGTGAGTCTCGTGGTGGTCAGCGGAGACTTCGTCGAAGGTACGACCATGCCGCAGTTGCTGGAGCGGGCCAAGCCGGGGAGCCTCGATCGCCGCCGGCGCCAGGTGGGGGCCTTGCCGACGGTCGTCGAGTTCGCGCAGGCCATCGTCGCGGCCGGTTGGGATACCCACGTGACCAGTGGTGCGGTGATCTTCGTGGGGGAGACGATCGCGCCTTCACATGAAGATGACGGTCTCGGGTCGGCGCTGGCGTAACGTCGAGCAACCTCATGGCGTCGTCGTGGATCCCTGCGAGACGACGAGGTGGATCTCGCGGACCGAATCCGCGATGGGCGTCCCCGATCCTGGATCCTGCGCTATCACCTCACCGAACGGCCGGTCATCGTCCGCGAACGCGATGCTCACCGTGAAACCTTCCGCGACGAGCGCGAGGTGGGCGTCTGTGTCGCTCATTCCAAGGACCTTCGGAACGAGGCTGGGGTCTTCAGGCTCACGCACCCCCAGGGAGACGTCGATGAAGACCGTCGAGCCTCTCTCCACCACGGTATGTGCCGCCGGTGTCTGCGCGATCACGAGTCCCCTGGCGAGCCTGGAGAGCCGCTGCTGCGCGACCTGGCCGTGCAGCGCCACTTCCGCGAGGGCTTCGAGAGCCTCGTCCACCCGCATCTCCTTGCCCGTCACGCGCGGGACCCGCGGCGTGAGGTAGTGCGTGAAGGTCTTCTGGGCCTCTTCGGTGAGGCCCGCAGACGAGTGGCCGACACCATGGACGACGAAGAAGCGAGCCCGTCCCACGGCGCCCTCCTGGGCGGCCAGGGCGTTCATCGCATCGACCCACCGGCGACCGACGTCCTTCCTGTTGGCGCTGCCCCCCCAGCTGGGATCGCACTGCGCTGGCAGGCAACCCAGCTCGTCGGTGTCCTCGGTGCCGACCATCACGGTGATCGGCGCATTCGCGGCCTTCGCCCACCCATCCGGATCGGGGGTGACGTCGATGGGATACGTCTCGCCCGACAACTTCCATTCGATCGAGCCGTTCAGTCTCTTCATACCGAACGGCCAGACTGCGTCCGGATCGGGGAAGGCGTAGCGTCCGGGAGCGCTCAGCGCTGTGGCGAGGACGCGGTCCGGATGGCGGACGACGTACCGGTTCGCGAACTGCCCACCAGCCGAGTGGCCGTAGAGGAAGAAGCGACGCTCATCCGTTCGGATCGGGGTGATCGAGCCGACCTGCTCGAAGACGCCGTGGAGGAACTGGTCGGCTCCGACGGCGCGCCCGAACAAGCCGCGATACCCACCACGTCCGTCGTCATGGCTGCCGAAGTCGATCCGGTTGAAGGCCAGCGACACGATGACGAGGCTCTTCTCCTCTGCGAAGTCGGTCCAACGGGCGATGAAGGTCGCCGCCAACTCGACGACGTCTTGCGCGGGAGCCGGCGTGCCATGCACCACGAACAAGACCCGCGACGCCTCCGTATGGCTCTGCGGGACATACAGGTGGTAGGTGCCGAAGTGGTGATCGATCTCGTGCACCTCGCCGATCCGGAACCTCGCCGCGAAGGCATCGCTGATCTCACTCGGGGAGAAACCAGCCGCGTCCAGGGCATCGACGATGGCGTCGACGGACGTCTCGAGTACCTCTTCGAGCGCATTGGCGATCGAGCTGGCCGTGAAACCAGCTCCCTCGAGAGAGACGGCGATGGCATCCGCGGCCAGATCGAGCGCCTCATGGAGCGCATCCGTTATCTCCTGCGTCGTGAAACCTGCTCGCTGCAGAGCGATGGCTACGGTGGGACCGTCCTCGAGCCCGTACGCTGCACCGAGCGCCACAGCTACGTCGCGAGCGAGGAGATCGAGGTCCTTCAGGATCTTCGCCGTCGCGTGCGCCGGCTCGTGGTAAACATCCTCGAGTGAGCGCGCGACGTCAGACGCCGTGTAGGGATCGAGATCCTCGATGAGCAGCTGGGCAGTTCGGCGAGCGCTCGACGCGAACTCTTCCAGCAAGACGCGCGCCACTTCCGGAGCGGTGAACCCCCTTGCGTTCAGGACCCGTACACGGAAGAGCGGGTGGTTCGCCACGTGGAAGGCGATCGGCCATGTGCGCCTGAGATCGCCCCGTACCTCAGGCGCCACCTCCAGGCTGCCGATCTCGATGCCGGCGACGTGCACGCGGATGCGCTGCGTCGACTCCGGCGACAAGGCTTCCTCGTGGGTACTCCAGTTGACGAGGTAGAACTCGTCGTCCTCGAGGCGGAGCCTCTCCGGCCCGTCGCCGTCGGCGTCGAACGTCGCGAGCAGCCTGCACGCGTCATCGGCGACGTCGCACACGTCGACGGTGAGCATGTCCAGCAACGAGCGATCGAGTTCCTCGGAAGGAGCGGGCTTCGATGCGAGGGGCTGGAGGAAGGCGAAGGCGTCGGCAGTCGAGGCTTGGTGTGCATCGAGTACCGCTGGCGCTGGAGCGTCGACCTCCTCCGGCGTGGCACCCTGGAAGTTCGAGCAGCCAACGAGAATGATGGCGCCCAGGAGCGTCGTCCATATCGGACGTCGGGTTCTCACGAGTCCTCCTTGCGCTTCCGCCTCGGCATCGAGCGGGCTTGCGCCTGAGCAGAGCTCCGTCCGTCTTCGAGCGTCGGCGGTTCGGGAGACGTTCATCTTCACGGTGCGGTACGGGAATGGCTTCGGTGGTGCGTGGATCGCGCTGCGCCTCCTGTCACGCGCTGCGACCGAATCGGCGTCGGCCCATGCCGCTAGCTCCGGGGGCCTCGTGCGCGCACGGTGACGGGCCCGCCCCTAACGAGCCACTAACGGGAACGTCGATGGGCTGGCGATACGCTGAGGCTGTCCGTTGCCGTGTGCAGGGGGCATCCCGGGGCTTCGTGCATGTGCGTATGACGGTGCCGACCAGGTGTCGAAGGAATGGGGACGCTACCCGTGCGACGAGGTGCGTATGGCACCGGGGACCGCGAGCCATGCGCGGTACCGTCGTCGGCGCGAGGCGTCCGCGGGTTTGGGAGCGTCGCTCGCAGGCGGGAGCGTCCGTGCCCAAGAGATCCACCGTCCGCGTCGGTCTTGCCGGCTTGCTGGCCCTGGCCGCGACCTATGGCCTGGGACGGCAAGCGTATGGCCTGTTCGTGCCGTGGTTCCGCTCCGAGTTCACGCTCGGCCTCGACATGGTCGGTTATCTGGCTGGCGCGGCGCAGTTCGGCTACCTGGTGGCGACCGTGGCGACGGGCGTGATCGCGGCGCGTTTCGGGCCGCGGCTGCCGGTCGTTGCCGGGTGCGTGCTGCTGGCCGTGGGCGCGGTGCTGGTCGCTACAGCGCAGACGACCTTGCTGCTCGCGGTCGGCGTGATCCTAGCCGGGACCAGTGCCGGCGGAGCGTGGGCCCCGTTCTCGGACACCGTGGCGGAGCGGGTCCCGCCCGGCGGCCGACGACGGGCGTTGGCGTTGGTGAACGCCGGGTCTCCGGTCGGATTGCTGATCGCCAGCTTGCTCGTCGCCGTCACGGGAAGTTCCTGGCGCCTCGCCTGGGCCGCCTTCGCCATCGTCGGCCTGGTCGCGGCCGCCGTGAACGCGTTCGTGCTCCCGTCGTCCCATGCGCCGGATCGCCCGACCTCGGCCGAGCATGGATGGGCCGGCCTCATGGCCCCTCCGGCGCTCCGGCTGTTCGCGGTGGCGGCGCTGGCGTCGATGACGTCCGGCGCCTACTTCGCCTACGCTCCCGACGCGGCGCAGGAGGCCGGCCTACCTCCTTGGATCGGCGCCGCCATGTGGGGCGTACTCGGACTGAGCGGGGCCGCGGTCGGCGCGTTCGCGGGCGACATCGCGAACCGCTTCACCCTGGGCCGGCAACTTGCCATCACCTGGCTGGCCTTGGCCGCCGCCCTCGCCGCTCTGGTCGCGGTCGCGGGCACGATCCCTGGAGCGCTGGGTTCCGCTGCGGTGTTCGGCGTGGCGTTCACCACCGGCTACGCCTTCATCGCGATGTGGAGCCAGGAGGTGTTCCCCGACCGGCCTACGACCGGCTTCACCGCCACGATCGTGTGCATCGCAGCCGGATTCACGGTCGGCCCGATCCTGTACGGCGTCGTCGCGGCGTACCTGGGACGCCCCCTGGCGCCGCTGGCTTCGGCCGTGCCGGCGGTTGTGGCCGCCGTCCTGTCGGTCGCGCCCCCCGGAGGCCGGCGTGGCGGCGCGTGAGCCGCGGATCGCGCGCCGGGCGCATGGGGGCTTCGTACCTGGTGCGCCCACACGATCGCGCTAGCCTCACGACAGCGGGTCGCGACCTTGGGCCGCCGGTCGCGCCGTGGGAGGGAGACGCTCGTGCGCTATGACTACACCCGCCTCCTGGCTGCCGATTTCCGGGCCTGCTTCCGCTTCTACCGCGACGTGATCGGCCTCGCGCCGCGCCTCGGCGAAGAGACTGATGCCTACGCCGAGTTCGAGACGGGCACCACGCTCATCGCGATCTTCGATCGCGCGGAGATGAGCGCGGCGGTCGGGACCACGGCGCTGCCCGCGCAGGTCGAGGCGCAGGACGACGTCTGCATCGTCTTCGGGGTCGACGACGTCGATGCGACCGAGCGCCGCCTCGTGGCGTCGGGGGTGCCGATCGTCCGGAGCGCCACCGATCGTGCCACGTGGAAGGTCCGCACGCTGCACGTGCGGGATCCCGACGGCCGCCTCGTCGAGCTCAACTCGCCGCTCGGCTGATCCGTCGCGCCGCGCGAGGCAGCTTCCGCCGAAGCGCTGCTCGTGGGCTTGGTCGCTTCAGGCGTGCACGGTCGCGCCTGACGTCGGCGTCCGATGGGTCATAGGCCGAGTGAGGTCGAACCCCGAGTCGACGTGGGTACTCCAGCAGCTCCACGCCAAACGGAGCCGATCGGTGCCTTCGGGCTCATTGGCGTGGCTACTCGTGTGCGCGTGCAGGACGTGGTGCCGGGAGCGGGACTCGAACCCGCACGCCCTCTCGGGCTGCAGATTTTAAGTCTGCTGCGTCTACCGATTTCGCCATCCCGGCTCGGGGGCGGTCGTCCCACCGAAATGTACCGCGC
>SKWV01000216.1 GCA_007128755.1 Trueperaceae bacterium | reverse complement strand
GGCCAGGGCCTGCGCGAGGGGCTGCTGTACCCCTTCCTGGTGCCGCACGACGATCACCTGCTGGACGACGTCAAGGCGTTCAGCATCCTCAACCTCATGCGCCAGTACCACGATCAACCGGCCCACAACGAGCACGTCCGCCGGGTGGCGTGGTGGCTGTTCGACGCCCTCGAACCGGTCCACGGTCTCGGCGAGGGCGAACGCGACCTGCTCGGCGCCGCCGCGCTCGTGCACGACATCGGCATGGCCGTCGACTACTACCGGCACGAGCACCACGGCTTCACGCTCGCGCTCGGGCGAGCGCTGCCGGGGTTCAGCCACCGCGAGCAGGTGATCGTGGCGCTGCTGGTGCGGCACCACCGCAAGGGGCAGGTGAGCGACGGTGGGCTCGGCGACGTCCTCGAGGCGAACGACATGGCGGCCGTGCGACTGCTGTCGGGACTCCTGCGGGTGGCCGAGTACCTCGATCGCGGCAAGGCCCAGCGGGTCACGGGCGTGCGCGTGCATCACGGCGGCGGGAGCGTGCGGATCGAGGCCCACGCCGAGGGCGACGCTCGGCTCGAGATCGACGCCGCGAGGCATCGGGCCGACCTCCTGGCGTCGGCCCTGGGCATGCGCGTCGACGTGGTCGCCGGCGCGTCCGCCACCGGGGCGCCAGGCGAGAGCCCGTGAGCGGGGTCGTGCGCGTCAAGATCTGCGGCGTCACGTCGCCCGAGGACGCCGTGGCGGCCGAGCGGGCCGGCGCCGACGCGATCGGGATGATCCTGCACGGCGCCTCGCGACGGCTCGTCGACCTCCGGCGTGCCGCCGAGATCGTCGCGCCGCTCGGACCGTTCGTGAGTCGGGTCGGGGTGGTGGTCGGCGCGCCGGCGAGCCTCATCGACGAGGCGATCGACCGGCTGCGCCTCGACGTCGTGCAGTTCCACGGCGACGAAGGGGAGGACGAGGTCGCGTCGTACCGCGCGCGCGTGCGGTGCATCAAGGCGGTGTCGTTCGGCCCCGGCCTCGACCTGCGGGCCTTGGGGCGCTTCCCGGCGGACGCGATCCTCGTCGACGGCCTCCGGCCGGGGTCGGGGGAGCCGTTCGCGTGGGAGCAGGCGGGAGACCTCGCCTCCCTGTCGCGCTGGGTGCTCGCCGGCGGCCTCACGCCGAGCACGGTGGCCGACGCGATCCGGCGCCTGAGGCCGTACGGGGTCGACGTGGCGTCCGGCGTCGAGCGCTCGGCGGGCGTGAAGGACCACGATGCGGTCGACCGCTTCGTGGCCGCGGCGAAGGCCGCGCGGTGACGCGTTTCCTGGAGTTATCCACATTCCTCGCGAGTTCTCCACAGGCGTGTGGAGAAGATGCTCCGCGCCGTCCAGAACGCGGTCGTCCGAGCGGCCAGACTCGGAAGATGCGTCCAGGACGGGATTTCTGCGAATCACCGGGGATGCCCCGCCTCTACCAGACGACCAGTGGACTTGTCAAGACCCTCGACTTATCCACAGATGCGCGCCCTTATCCACACGGCCGGCCGTGTCGTACGATGAGGGCCGTACGACGTCCCCAAGCCATCCCAGGAGGTCTCCCGTGCAGACCGTGACCATCAGCGACGCCCGCACCTTCTCCCTCCGCGACGTCCAGCGCCGCGACCTGGTACGGAGCGACGACCTTCACGTGGAGCTGCTCTGCTTCGAGGCGGGGCAGCGAGACGCCGACGTGACGGTCGACCATGACCGCCTCTACCAGGTGCTCGAGGGCGAGGTCATCGTCCGCGGCGAGGACACGCCGCGCCGTCTCGGCAAGGGCACGCTGCTCAGTGTCCCGTCGGGGATCACGCACACGCTCGAGAACGCCGGCGGCGGCCTGCTGGTCGTCATGGCGACGAGCCGCGCGAGCTGACGGGGGCCGATGCCGCTCGTTGGTGATTGGCACGAGCTCGCCGAGGCGATCGAGGCCGACCGCACCCAGATCGCCCAAGGCGGCGGCGAGGCGGCGATCGCTCGCCAGCACGCCAAGGGCCGCACCACCGCCCGCGAGCGCATCGCGGCCCTGTGTGACCGGGGAGCGCCGTTCGACGAGCTGATGGGCTACGCCGGCCGTGGCCTCTACCCCGAGGTCGGCGAGATCCCGGCGGGGGGCGTCGTGACCGGCATAGGACGGCTGCACGCCCGGCCGTGGATGATCGTGGCGAACGACGCCACCGTCAAGGCCGGCGCGTTCTTCCCGATCACCGCCAAGAAGGTCATCCGGGCGCAGACGATCGCGCTCGAGAACCGCCTCCCCCTCGTCTACCTCGTCGACTCGGCGGGGGTGTACCTGCCGATGCAGGACGAGGTCTTCCCGGACCAGGACGACTTCGGCCGCGTGTTCTACCTCAACGCCCGGCTCTCGGCCCTCGGCGTGCCCCAGCTCGCCGCCATCCTCGGCAACTGCGTCGCCGGCGGCGCCTACCTGCCGGTGATGAGCGACGCGCTCGTCATGACCGAGGGGTCGGGCCTCTACCTCGCCGGTCCCGCGCTGGTGCGCGCCGCCATCGGCCAGCAGGTCGACCACGAGGAGCTCGGCGGCGCTGCGATGCACGCCGAGGTCTCCGGCACCGTCGACTTCATGGAGCCCGACGACGCCGCCGCGCTGGCGCGGCTGCGCGCGCTGGCGGCGCTGTACGCCACGCCCGACGTCGCGCGCTGGGCGCGCGATCGCGCCGCCGCCCAGGGGCCTGCCGCCGGCGGCGACATCGCGCAGGTCCTGCCGAGCGCCGGTGGCAGCGAGCCGTACGACGTCAGGGACGTCCTCGAACGGCTGCTCGACGGCGGCGTGTACGAAGAGCACAAGGCCAGATACGGGCCGACGCTCGTGTGCGCCACGGGCCGACTCGGCGGCTTCCCGGTGGGGGTCGTGGCCAACCAGAAGAAGGCCGTCAAGACGAAGGGGCGCCTGCAGGTCGGGGGCGTGATCTACGCCGACGCCGCCGACAAGGCGGCGCGCTTCGTGATGCAGTGCAACCAGCAAGGCATCCCGATCGTGTTCCTCCAAGACGTCACCGGCTTCATGGTCGGTCGCGACAGCGAGGAGGAGGGCATCATCCGCCGCGGCGCCAAGCTCGTGAACGCGGTGTCGAACAGCGTCGTGCCCAAGCTCACGGTCATCCTGGGCGGGTCGTTCGGCGCCGGCCACTACGCGCTCGCCGGCAAGGCCTACGGGCCGCGCTTCATCTTCGCGCTGCCGAGCGCGCGCTACGCCGTCATGGGCGGGCCGCAGGCCGCCAAGACCCTGCTCGACGTCCACCTCGCCCAGCGGCGCCGCCAAGGACGCGACCCGGGCGAGGAGGAGCTGGCCGAGCTCGCGGCCCGCGTGGAGGCCGACTACGCCGAGGCGCTCGACGTCCGCTACGGCGCCGCCCGTCTGTGGGTCGACGACGTGGTCCTGCCGCAGGAGCTGCGCTCACGGCTGGTGCGCGCCCTCGAGGCCTGCGCCGGCGACGCCGACCCGCCCCCGTGGCGCGTCGGCGTCATCCAGACCTGAAGCGGGTGGTGGCCGCCGCGTCACGGCGGCGGCGTCGTCAGCTCAGGACGGGCGCGTTCTCGCTGCGCCACTTGACGGTGCAGCCGACCGCCCAGGTCTCGGGGGCGGCGACCTCGCCACCGGCCAGCAGCGCGTCGAGCGCGTCTCGGAGGTCGTGCGACGTGACGGCGTCGGGTTCCTTGGGGGCGTCGTCGATGCGGCCGTGGTAGCGCAGCACGCGCTCGCGGTCGAACACCAGCAGCTCCGGCGTCCGGAAGGTCCGGTAGGCGCGCGCGACCTGTTGATCCTCGTCCCAGAGGTAGGGGAAGGGCAGCTCGTGCTCGCGGTCGAACGCCTGCATGGGCGCGAAGCCGTCGTCGGGGTAGGCCTCGGCGTCGTTCGAGTTGACCATGACGAACTGGACGCCGCGGGGCGCGTACGCGCGCGCGATCGCCTTCAGCCGATCGAGGTAGGCGAGCACCATCGGGCAGTGGTTGCAGCCCTGGACGTAGACGAACAGTTCGGCGTCGATGTCGCCCAGGCCCACGCGGGAGCCGTCCGTGGCGGGGAGCTCGAAGTCCGGGGCCGGGGAGCCGATGGGGAGCGGGTCGGGGTGCGTCTGCACGGTGGTCCTCCTGAACGGGCGGCGCCGTGAGGCCGCGGCGCGTCGAGGAGCGCTCGCGCGGCTGCGGCCGTGCGCCTAGCGACGTGGCCGACGGGACGAGGCGCCCCGCCGCGGTACGATCACCACGAAGTGTACCCCCGATTCCTCGTCCCACACGCGTGCCTGACCACGCGCCCGAGCCCACGCGGGCCCTGGCGGAGCGCGTGAGGCGCGCGTCGTGAGCCTCACCTTCGCCGCCCCGGCCTTCCTGTGGCTGCTCGCGGCCCTGCCGCTGGTCGTCCTGCTCCACTTCCTGCGCGCCCGCACCCGGCGCCTGGACGTGTCGGCGATGTTCTTGTGGGAGCAGGCCAAGTCGCTGGCCGAGCGGCGCCGGCGCTGGTCGCCCACGTGGTCGCTGCTGGCCCAGCTGCTCGCCGTGACCGCGGCCTCGCTGGCGCTCGCGCAGCCCGACCTCCGGCGCGGGGGGCCGCCGGACCTCGTCGTGATCGTCGACGGCTCGGCCAGCATGGCCGCGGTCGACCCGGAGGGCGCGCGACTCGAGCGAGCGATCGACGTGGTGATGGAGGCGGCCGGCGAGGCGGGTCGCGTCGCGGTGGTGCGGGCCGGCGCGGAGGCGACGCTGGCGCAGCCCTTCACGCACGATCGCGGTGAGCTGCGGGCGACGCTCGAGGGTCTGGGCCCCGCCGACGGCCGCACCGATCTCGATCGGGCCGTGGCGCTGGCGCGCGACCTGGCGGACGCCGACGCCGAGATCCTGCTCGTGAGCGACGACCCGGGTCCCGCTCGCACCGGCGTGACCCGCGCCAACGTCGCCGGCACGGGTGAGAACGTCGGCATCATCGGCTTCGACCTCGGCATCCAGCAGGCGTTCGTCGCCGTCGCATCGAACTCCTCCCGGCCGCGCGCCGTCGGCGTCGAGCTGTGGCAGGAGGAGCGGCTGCTGGCGTCGACCGAGCTGTTCATCCCGGCGGGCGACCAGGCGACGGTCACGTTCCCCATCGACTTGACCGGCAGCGTGGTCGAGGCACGGCTGCTGGTCGACGACAGCGATGCGCTGGCGCTCGACGACGTCGCCTACGCGGGGCAACGCGCGCTCGTGGTGCTCCTCGACGAGCCGGTCGAGACCCTGCTGCGCGCGCTCAACGCCGTCACCGGCGTCGCCCCGCGCGTGACCGGTGTGGCCCGCACGGCGCCGGCGGACGTCCGCGTGCTCACCGGCGTCGACCCGGACGCCCTCCCGGCCGGCGACGTCATCCTGCTGAGCGCCCCGCGCGCCGACGCCGAGTACCGATCGGTCGCCGACTGGGATCGCGCCGACCCGCTCATGCGCTTCGTCGACCTGCGCGAGGTCGTGGTGGGCCTCGCCCCCGCCGACGATGCCGCGGCCGCCGCCGCGTCGGGCGCGCACTGGCGGGTGCTCGCCCGCACGGGCGACCTGCGCCCGGTCCTGCGCTACCGCGAGGACGAGCGCGGGCGGGTGCTGCAGTTCATGTTCCACCCCAGCCAGAGCGATCTGGTCTTCCGCCCGGCCTTCCCGACGCTGATCGCCAACGTGCTCGAGACCTTCCGCGGCGAGGGGCGGATCCCCCTCGGGGCGCGCCTCGCGGACGGCGAGCGGGTCGTGCGGCCGGGTGTCGTGCGCGTGGAGGGGCGCGACCTCGTCGCGAACCTGCTGGAGCCGTCGCAGACGCGTCTGCCGCGCCCTGCGGCCGACGACCTGGAGACGCGCGAGGCGCCGCTGCGCGTCGATCGCCTCACGCCCATCGCCGCCTGGCTGGTGGCGGCGGCGCTGGTCTTCCTGCTCGTCGAATGGTGGTTGTGGTCGCGCGGTGCGGGCGCCGAGGGAGCTAGAGCGCGCGCCCCCCGCCCG
>SKWV01000432.1 GCA_007128755.1 Trueperaceae bacterium | reverse complement strand
TCACGCGGTCCTCGCGCCGGAGCGCCGCACGCACGGCCGCGTCGTCGAGCCCCTCGGGGAGGCGCACGCTCAGGACCGTCGGCAGGCGATGCGCGCTCGCCACGGCGGCCGTGAAGCCGACGGTCTCGAGGGCCCGCAGCACCGCGGCGCCGACGGTGAGGGCCCGCTCCGCGCGCGCCTCGAGCCCCTCCTCGAGCGCCACCCGGATCGCCTCGCCCGTCGCCCAGTGGAGGTGGATGGGCACGGTGTGGTGGTAGCTGCGTGCGCGGCCGTCGTCGCTCCAGTACGCCTGCATGCCGATGACGTCGGCGTACCAGGTGACGACCGGGGTGCGCCGCGCCGCCACGTGCTCGAGGAAGCGCTGCGAGCAGGCGATGGGCGCCAGCCCCGGCGGCGCCGAGAGGCACTTCTGCGATCCCGTGTAGGCGTAGTCGATCCCCCAGGCGGCCATCTCGAAGGGGCCCATGCCGACGGTGGTCACCGCGTCGACGGAGACCAGCGCCTCGACCTCGGCGGCCACCGCGGCGAGCTCGCGCACGGGGTTCAGGACACCGGTGCTGGTCTCGCCGTGGACGAACGCCAGCACCGCGGGTCGCTCGGCGTGCGCCGCGCTCCGCACCGCGTCCGGATCGAGCGGCTCGCCGGCGGGCGCGCGCACCACCCGCACGTCGGCGCCGAGGCGGAGCGCCATCTCGATCATCCGGTCGCCGAAGACGCCGTTGCTCGCCACCAGCACCCGGTCGCCCGGCTCGAGCAGGTTGGCGAGCCCCGCCTCCATGCCGAGCGTGCCGGTGCCCGAGAGCAGGCTGGTGAAGGCCCGGGGCGCCGCGCCGTAGAGGGTGCGGAGGTCGGCCACGATGCCGTCGTTGTGCGCGAAGACGTCGGGGTCCATGTGGGAGCGCATCGGCCAGGCCATGGCGGCCGCCGCGCGCGGGTGGATCGGCGTCGGGCCAGGCGTGTAGAGCGCTACCTCGTCCATCCACGGTCCTGCGTGCATCGTCTTCTCCCAGAGCGACGGGACCGCTCCCCGTGGGGGCCGGTCCCGCTTGGGCGGTGGTCGGGGGTCCTGACGGGCCCCTTCTACCGCTCGGTGAGCGCTCGTGCGCCAGAGCGTCGCATGGGCGGGATTCTACCCGACCCGGGTCCGCGCCGGCGCGGACTGGCTCACGGCGAACGGCCATGACGTGGGCCCGCGTGGTATCCTCGTGGGCGGATTACGACTCGGCCCGAACGTCGAGGGTGGGTTCGCAGAGCCCGCCCTCTCTCATGAAGGGCGGTGCGTACGGACGGAGGACGCGCATGGACCTGCATCAAGCGGCACGAGACGTGCTCACGCCCCTCGGGTACGAGGTGCTCGAGCTGTCGATCTCGAGCGCCCGCGGCGGGTCCGGAGGCCGGGGTGGTGGCACGAGGCGCGTCCTGCTCAGGATCGATCGGCTCGACGAGCAGGTCGTCTCCGTGCAGGACGTCGCCAAGGCGGCCGAGGCGTTCGGGCTCGAGCTCGACCGGCTCGACCCGATCGCCGACGCGTACCGGCTCGAAGTCGAGTCGCCGGGGGCCGAGCGCCCGCTGGTCACGCTGCGCCACTTCGAGCGCTTCCGTGATCTCCTGATCAAGGTCCGCACGGACGGCGAGACCCTCACGGGTCGCGTCCGCTCGGTGGGCGAGGGTCGCATCTCCCTGGAGCTCGTGGGGAGCGGCGACGACACGACGAGATCGATCGCGCTGGACGCGATCGAACGGGCGCGGCTGGCCGAATGGCCGGACTCGCCACGCTAGAACGTGGTTCGACCGGCCGACTCCGCGCACCGCTCGGGGTCGAGCCCACAACCGAATAGGAGTGACGCATGAACAAGGATTTCATCGACGCGCTGAACCTGCTGGCAGCGGAACGCAACCTCGATAAGGAACAGCTCCTGGAGAGCATCGAGGAGGCGCTGGAGCAGGCGTTCGAGCGCAATATCGAGCCCGGCAAACAGATCGAGGTCGAGGTCGACCCGGAGACCGGCGAGATCGAGGTGCTGGTCATCCGGCGCGTCGTCGAGGAGGTCGAGGACGCCGACAAGGAGATCGTCCTCTCCGAGGCGCTCGAGCTCGACGAAGAGGTCGAGGTGGGGATGGAGATGGAGTTCCCGGTCGACCCGGAGCGCTTCACCCGGATCGCGGTGCAGACCACCAAGCAGGTCATCACGCAGAAGCTGCGCGAGAAGGAACGCGAGCACGTGTTCGAGGAGTACAAGGACCGTGCCGGCGACATCATGACCGGCGTCGTCGCCCGGACCGACAACAAGCGCAACGTGTTCGTGGACTTGGGCCGCGGCGAGGCGATCATGCCACCGCGCGAGCAGATCCAGGGCGAGCGCTACATGGTCGGCATGCGGCTCAAGGTCTACATGGCGAAGGTCGAGCTCTCCACCCGCGGGCCGAGCATCCTCGTCTCGCGTGCGGCGCCCGAGCTGCTCGAGTATCTGATGAAGCAGGAGATCCCCGAGGTCTCCGACGGCACCGTCGAGATCAAGGCCATCGCCCGCGAGGCCGGCCAGCGCTCCAAGGTGGCCGTGACCAGCACCAACACCAACGTCGACCCCATCGGCGCCTGCATCGGGCACCGCGGCAGCCGCATCCAGGCCGTGACCGCGGAGCTGCAGCGCGAGCGGGTCGACATCATCATGTGGGACCCCAACCCGCGCGAGTTCATCCGCAACGCGCTCTCCCCCGCCAAGGTCGGCTCCATCGAGCTCGACACCGACGCCGGCGAGGCGAAGGTCATGGTCGGCAACGACCAGCTCTCCCTCGCGATCGGCAAGGGCGGCCAGAACGTCCGCCTCGCCGCGAAGCTCACGGGCTTCCGGATCGACCTGCTCGCCAGCGAGGCCATCAGCGATCTCGACGCCGCCATGGCCGCCGCCGCCTCGCGTCAGGCCGACGCCGGCGGGTTCACCACCCCCAGCGACACCAGGCGCGCCGCCTTCGACGCGCTGTTCAGCGCCTCGCCCGACGGCCGCGAGACCGAGGCCGCACCGGGCGACGCCAGCGAGGCCCCGACGGATGACGGCGCCGTGGCGGAAGCCGACGACGACGCGACCGCCGGCGAGCGCGAGCACGCGGCGGAGGCCGCCGACGACGTCGGCGAGGCGCCGGACGAAGAGCGCCCCGAGGCCCTCGAACGCGAGGAAGCATGACCGCCCGGACGCGCCACGTGCCGCTGCGGCGCTGCGTCGTGTGCCGCACCTCCCTCACCAAGGCCGACCTGATCCGCCTCGTGGACCACGAGAGCGGCTGGCGGCTCGACCCGACGGGCCGCGCGGGCGGCCGCGGGACGTGGGTCTGTCACACCTGCATCGCCACCTCCGACGACCGCGCAACGCGGCGGGCCTTCGCGCGCGCCTTCCGCCAACGGACCGACGAGGTCGTGGCGCTCCTCGAGCCGTGCCGTGAATCGGCCCGAAGCACCCCCCTCGCTCACGCAACGCGCCACGGAGGCACCCATGGCTGAGAAAGTCCGCATCTACCAGCTCGCGAAAGACTTGGGCATCGAGACGAAGGACATGCTCACGATGCTCGACGACATGGGCGTCGAGTACAAGAGCCACGCCAGCTCGCTCGAGGCCGACGTCGCCGAAGCCGTGAAGCAGCTCGTGACGGGCGAGGAGACCGGAGCCGCCGCGGGCGCGTCCGAGGGGGCGACCGCCTCCTCCGCTGCCGCTAGCGCATCGTCGGTCGCGGTGGCCGAGCCGCCGCCCGTCGCCGAGGCCCCCGAGACCGCCCCGCAGGTCGATCGCTCGCATCTGCCGGTACGCGCGCCCGTCGTGACCGTGATGGGCCACGTCGACCACGGCAAGACCTCGCTCCTCGACCACATCCGCAAGACCAAGGTGGCCGCGGGCGAGGCCGGCGGCATCACGCAGCACATCGGCGCCTACCAGGCCGAGACGCCCTCCGGCACGGTCACGTTCCTCGACACGCCGGGGCACGAGGCCTTCACGGCCATCCGCCAGCGCGGGGCGAACGCCACCGACATCGTGGTGATCGTGGTCGCGGCCGACGACAGCATCATGCCGCAGACGCGCGAGGCGGTCGCGCACGCCAAGGCCGCCAAGGTGCCCATCATCGTGGCGATCAACAAGATCGACCTGCCGCAGGCGAACCCCGACAAGGTGATGCGCGACCTGATGCAGGTCGAGCTGGTGCCGGAGTCCTTCGGCGGCGACACGGTGGTCGTACCGATCAGCGCCATCACCGGCGAGGGCGTCGACGACCTGCTCGAGATGATCTCGCTCGTGGCCGAGGTCGAGGACCTGCGCGCCGATCCCGACGCGCCCTTCGAGGGCGTCGTGGTCGAGTCGGTGCTCGACAAGCGCGCCGGCGTGCTCGTCACCGTCCTCGTCCAGGAGGGCACCGTGCGGGTGGGCGACTACCTGATCTCGGGCGAGGTGTGGGGCAAGGTCAGGCGCCTCACCGACCACACCGGCGCGATCATCGACCGCGCCGGCCCGAGCGTGCCCGTGCAGGTGCTCGGCTTCTCGGTGCTGCCGCAGGCGGGCGACAGCGTCGCCGCCGTCGGTGACGAGGCGACGGCCAAGGCCGTCACCACCGAGCGCCGCCTGGCGCGCGAGGAGGAGGCGAGAGAGAGCATCGGCCGCAAGGGCCTGACGCTCGCCGACCTCTTCGGCAAGCCCACCACCAAGACGATCAACCTCGTGCTCCGGGCCGACACGCAAGGCTCGCTCGAGGCGCTCAAGGGCGTGATCGCGAGGGAGGCCGCCGCGACCGACGAGGTCGACGTCGAGCTCATGCTGGCGGAGGTCGGCGCCCCCAGCGAGTCGGACCTGCTCCTCGCCAGCACCGGCGACGCCACCGTGATGGTGTTCGGCGTCAACCCCGCCGGCTCGGTGGTCAAGAGCGCCGAGCGGCAGAAGATCCCGCTCAAGACCTACAAGATCATCTACGACCTCATCGAGGACGTGAACCGCATGATCCGCGGCCAGATCGAGCCCGAGTTCGAGGAGCGCATCCTCGGGCAGGCCGAGGTGCGCATGGTCATCAAGGTGCCGCGCTCCGGCAACATCGCCGGCTCGTACGTCACCAGCGGCACCATCCGCCGCGGCGCCCGGGCGCGCCTGACCCGCGACGGTCGCGAGGTCTACAAGGGCACGATCGCGCAGCTCCGGCGCTTCAAGGACGACGTCCGTGAGGTCGGCTCCGGGTTCGAGTGCGGGATCAACCTGCAGAACTACGACAACGTCCAGGAGGGCGACGTGATCGAAGCCTACGAGATGGTGGAGGTGCCAGCCGGATGAACAAGACCGCCTTCACCGGCCTGATCGTCCTCGCGGCGGTCCTGGCCTCCCTCGCCTACATCTGGCAGCCGTGGAACCCCGACCCGGCCTCGAACCTGAAGCTCGGCCTCGACCTGCAGGGCGGCCTCCGCGTCGTCCTGCAGTCGGAGCAGCCCAATCCCGAACGCGAAGACCTCAACACGGCGCGCAACATCATCGAGAACCGCGTCAACGAGTTCGGCGTCGCCGAACCGCTCATCCAGACGAGCGGCAACGACCGCATCATCGTCGAGCTCCCCGGCCTCACCGCCGACGACCAGAACCGCGCGCTCGACCTGATCGGCCAGCAGGCGATCCTCGAGTTCCGGCTGGTGCGGCCGCAGAGCGCCAACCTGTCGCACTTCGAGATGACGCTCGCGGACCTCGAGGAGGTCGCCTTCACGGGCGAGATCATCCGCACCGCCCGCGCGGACTTCGATCGCATCGGCGGCGCGAGCATGGGTCCGGCCGTGTTCTTCGAGATCCGCGCGGAGGACTCGCGCGCCTTCGGCGACTTCACCGGCGGCAACGTCGGGCGGCGGATGGCGATCGTGCTCGACGGCGCCATCCAGACGGCGCCGACCCTCAACTCGCGCATCACCGAGAACGGCCAGATCACCGGCATCCCGTCGCTGGACGAGGCGTCGGACATCGCGCTGGTGC
>SKWV01000501.1 GCA_007128755.1 Trueperaceae bacterium | reverse complement strand
GCGACGGGGCCGCGGGTACGGTAGCGGTTCATGTGGGTCCTCCGATGGTTCCGCTCGGCAGCGACGGATGGGGTCGGTGCGCGGCGGCGTCCCTTCATCATCATGCCAGTCGAGCCGCTCCGCGCGACCAACCGAGAGCGTTCCGCTGGGTGCGCGCTGCCGTCGGCTGCTGCTCGCGCTCGAGGAGCACGTTCTCGTCGAGGCTACGGCAGCACGAACGGGCAGTGCCACAGCCGTTGCGAGCCAGCCCCAGCGGCCCGGGTCTGGTGTCCAGCGCTCATAACTCTTGTCGGCACACATGGGTAAACGCAGAGCGCACGGCGTCACCAGGGCGATAGTATCAGTTTGTGCTATCATTACTCACTTGCAGCCTAGGCAGCCTTGAGCAGCTTAGGTCAGCTTGCACTCGGTCGAAGCCGGTTGGAGCAGAGTGGGTGACCTTAAGATGAGGAGATGCCCAAGAAAAGTTGGAACTCTCGTAATGTCAAGACAGTCCGGCGGGTATGCGAAAAGCCAACAAGATCAGACATTACGTGGACCGAGGTCATCGGGATGATCGAAGCTTCTGGAGGAACTGTAGCCAATGCAAAGAGGGGTTCTGGTCGCCGAATCACCTTCGGAGGTCAGCGCGCGAATCTGCATGCTCCGCACTCGAAGGAGCTTTCGAAGGGGGCCGTTGAAGCCTTGCGAGAGATTCTTGAAGAGTCTTTCGAAGAAGAGCTAAGAGAGCTGGGGATCAACCGATGAAACTGAAGTACAAGGAATATCAGGCACAAATACGTGTTGACGAGGAACGCGATACGTTTTTCGGGCGGGTCTTGGATCTCAACGACAAGATTGCGTTCGAGGGAAGCTCCTTGGCGGAGCTGCGAGAAGCGTTTGCAGATGCAATCGAGGATTACATTGATTGGTGCAAGGAGTCTGGCGAAGAGCCTGAGCGGCCTTACAGCGGCCGTGTGCTCGTTCGGATGGAACCGGATCTTCATCGGAGTCTGGCGCGAAGAGCCTCAGGGTGCGGCGAGAGCTTGAATGGCTTCATCGTGAGTACTTTGGCGACCGCCGTTTCGCGGTCGGCACCAAAGCGCGAGATGGTCAAGGCCGACGGGCTCAACATGATGTCATCGACTCGTCAATCGAAGCATATTGAGAAGGTGTTTTCTACGGAGCTACGATCGGTTCGTGGCTCTCTCGCATACGTCGATGGCGATGAGTCGAGCTTGAGTCCCAATGCCGAAGCCTTCAACTAAGGCTAGGTCGCTCGAGGAACGTCAAGCCGAAGTTGAGCTGCGCATGACGACGCCACATCTTTGGCGACTGCAGTTCGAAAAGAAGCCAAAGGAAAGCCCGGCTCTTGCGGAGCCCGCTGACATGACGAAGATTGAAGTGCACTTTGGTCTTCAGCTTGCGCGCGTGTCGATGAACGGACTGGGAGTCGAGTTGTCAGCGACGGTGGATGGGCACCCTGACGCGACGATGGAAGTAGCCTTTCGTGCAAGGTACATGCTGGCGGGTAGCTGGAAGGATCTTGCGCCGGATGAACTTGAGTCGAGGTTGGGAGAGATTGCACGGGGAGTAGCGCCCGCCGCTCTCTACCCGTACTTGCGCGAGGCTTTAGGCAGCGCCTCCGCACGTGCAGGCATCGAGCCGATCTTGTTGCCGATTGTCGACTTCCGCTCCTTTTTCGCTAGCGAAGAGGTAGAGGTTCCGCCAGCCTCGGAGGGCGCTACGAGAGACGAGACGGCTGAGCCTGATAAAGCCGAGCCGGCTACACGGAAGAAGCGCAAGCGCAGCACGTGACGTGACGATCTCGGGTCCTTGGCTACAGGTTGGCTTAAAACCGCAGACCTTGAGATCTACGAGAAGCCCCCGCCGTTGGGCGCGGGGGCTTCTCCTTGCGTCTCTGGCGGAGAGGGTGGGATTCGAACCCACGAAACGGAATGACCCGTTTACCCGCTTTCCAGGCGAGCTCCTTCAACCACTCGGACACCTCTCCAGGTGGCGCCGGGCCGCGCCGAACGCCGCGTTCCGATGCGCTGGCGAGTTTATCACGCGCCCTCGCCGAGCAACGCTGTCCGCGGGGCGACGACGCGCGGCCGCGTAAATCCTACAATGGCACTCAGGATCGTCTCAGGTCCGTGAGTTCCCCAGGAGGCCCCATGCTGCGCGATCGCGTCGTGTCACTCGCTACTCCCGAAGCCGTCGAGCAATTCCTCGCGGATCACCCCACCAGCGCCATCTTCAAGGCCGGCACCTGCCACAAGACCATGCAGGGCTTCGGCTTCGTGCAGGAGCAACTCGAGGCGCGCGAGGACGTGATGATCGGCATCATCCGCGTCGTGGAGCAGCGCGCGGCGAGCAACCTCGTCGCGGAGCGCACGAACATCGTGCACCACTCGCCGCAGTTGATCCTCTTCAAGGACGGCGAGGCGGTCTTCGACCTCGACAACTGGGACATCACGCCCGACGCCCTCCAGATCGGGTTCGCGAAGCTGCCCGCCGGCGAGGCTGCCGCGCCCCAGGGCACGGGCGACCGCAGCGATCTGGCGCCGTACCTGCAGGTGCTCGACCAGTTCCTCTCCGGGGTGATCGACGAGCGTCGCTTCGAGTACGTCTACACGCACATGTTCCGCGACGACGCCTCGCTCCGCTCCCGCGACGAGGTCGAGGTGCTCGGCTCCATCTTCGGCGACGTCGATCGCCACATGCAGATGCACGCCATGATGGCGGGCCGCTCCGAGGACGCCGCGTTGCGCGAGCGCGCCGAGCGGGCCTACGCCACCCTCCAGTCGCTCGCCGGGCAGGCGCCGCAGACGGCGTAATCCGTCCGGCACGTCACACGCCACATCGCACCGCACGCGCGCCCGGCCTTCAGGTCGGGCGCCTCCCGTAGGTGAGCGCGCGCCACGCCCACTCGATCGGCCCGAACGCGAAGCGGCGCGTGTAGGCCAGCGCCAGGGGCACCTGCAGGGCGAACACGAGCACCGCCAGACCCAGGGCCTGCGCGTGCGACACCGCCCCGTACCAGGTGAGGCCGTAGCCGTAGGCCAGGGTCGTGAACACGAGCGACTGCGTGAGGTAGGTGCTGAGCGCGAGTCGCCCGACCGCGGCGAGGGCGACGGTGACCGGCCCGCCGCCGTGGAGCGCCAACGCGACGCCGCTCGCGATCGCCAGCGCGCCGCTCGGCGCGCCGATCACGAAGGCGAGGGCGATCACCACGCCCTGCCAGCCGCCGGCGAACGCCTCGGGGCCGCGCACGCTCGCGAAGACGGCGTTCGCGACGAGCGCGACCGGCAGCGCCCGCCAGAACGCCCAGCGCCAGCGATCGACGGCGTCGGGTCCCGTCCAGCCGCCCTTCTGCGCCGCCGCGCCGAGCAGGAACATGGCGACCACGATCAGCAGCATCCCGTTCAGCAGCGTCCCGAAGGTCGCGAAGGCCCAGTCGCTCCAGCGCTGGGCCACCTGCGCGGCGACGTCGCGCGAGCGGTAGGTGGCGAGCGCCTCGTCGTGCTCCGCGAGGAACGCCGCGGTGGACTCCGCCATGGCGGCGTCGATGGCCGCGCTCCCCTCCGGGCTCAGGGCGGCGATCCCGGCCAGCCCCGCGAACGCGAGCTGCAGCACGATGGGGATGGCGAGCACGATGACGGCGGTGCGCACCAGGCGCCGCGGTGCCCACTCGCGCGTCAGCAGCAAGACGCCGCCGAGAATGGCGTAGTGCAGCAGGATGTCGCCCCACCACAGCAGGCTCACGTGCAGTGCGCCGATCGCGGCGAGCACCAGGAGCCGTCGCCGGATGCGGCGCGGCGGATGGCCCCGGCCGAGCTGCATGGTGATTCCGATCCCGAACAGGAGCGAGAAGAGCGTGAAGTACTTGCCCTCGAAGGCGAAGGCGACGAACCAGGCGGCGGCGGCGTCGAGCGCGGTGGCGGGCTCGGGCAGCCCGAGCGCGACGGCGTGGACCGGCCAGAAGAAGAGGAGCGCGTTCACGACGACGATGCCGAGCAGCGCCACGCCCCGCACGGCGTCGATGACGACGATGCGCTCCGCTCCGGGACGCGGCCCGACGGCGCTGTCGAGCGGGCCCGGTTCGCGTGTCACGTCGGCGTGGTCGGCGTGGTGCGCCATCGATGGAGTCTAGACGCCGAGGGCTGCGGCGCGAGGTGCAGGGGCCATCGGCGCGCCGTCATCGTGGATCGGCCGGCGTCGGCCGGTCAGTCCCGATCGTTCTCGCGCCCGGCGCGGAGGAAGCGCTCGAAGGCATCGTCGGGAGCGGCGGGCCGCTTGGGTCCCGCCGATTTCGCGCCGCGCACGTCGTCGTTGCTGATCAGACTCTCCCGCGGTGGCGGAGCCACGGCCTCGCGCTCGCGCTCGGGCTTGGGCGCAGGCTTCTGGCGCGGCAGCAGCAGCGCCCAGATCACCAGTGCGAGTGCGATCAGGAAGAGGAAGGCCAGCAGCATCACGCTGGCGAGCGGCGTCATCGTCCCCATCGTACCCGCCGGAGCGTGTAGGACACGCATCGGCGGGTTCGAACGTGACTCAGCTCGGCAGGTCGCGATCGACGAGGGCGTGCAACACGCTGGGGTCGAGGTTGCCGCCGGAGACGATGACGACCGTCGGCCCGGCCCGGAGAGTGACGGGACCGTCGCCGCCGGCGAGCATGCGGTAGGCCGCCAGCGCGAGCGCGCCTGTGGGCTCGACCACGAGGTGGGCCTCCCGCAGCATCCAAGCGGCGGCGTCCAAGATGGCGTCGTCGTCGACGTTCACGAAGGCGTCGACGCCGGAGCGGATGACGGCGAAGGTGTGCGCGCCGAGCGCCTGGGTGCGCACGCCGTCGGCGACGGTGCGGGTGACGTCCTCGGCCGGCCACGTCACGATCTCGCCCGCATCGAACGAGGCGCCCGCATCCGCGGCCAGGGTCGGTTCGACGCCGATGATGCGGGCGCGAGAGCCGCGCCCGCGCAGCGCCGCCGTGATCCCGGCGATCAGGCCGCCGCCGCCGACGCACACGAGCACGTTGGCGACGTCGGGGAGGTCGTCGAACAGTTCCAGACCGACGCTCGCCTGACCCTCGATGATCCACGGGTGGTCGAAGGGCGGCACGAGCGTGGCGCCGCGTTCGTCGGCGATGCGCTGCGCGGTGCCCTCGCGCGCCGCGCTGGTGTTGGCGCAGCGCACCACCTCGGCGCCCCAGGCGCGGGTGCGGTCGACCTTCACCTGTGCGGCGCCCTCGGGGATGACGATGCTGGCCCGCACGCCGAAGACGTGCGCGGCGCAGGCGACCCCTTGCGCGTGGTTGCCGCTGGAATGCGTCACGACGCCGCGCGCGCGGTCGGCGTCCTCCATGCGGGCCAAGAAGTTGCTGGCGCCACGGAGCTTGAAGGAGCCCGTGCGTTGCAGGTTCTCGGCCTTGGCGTGGACGGCGTGTGCTCCATCGATCGGCAGGCGCACGAGCGGCGTGCGGAGCACGTGGGGCGCGATGCGCGCTCGCGCGCCCTCGAGCGCCTCGAGCGGCGGGAGCGGCGAAGGGCTCGTGGTCATCCGACCGTCCTACCACGCCCTCGGAGCGCGGTGCGTGGGCCAGCCGCACGGCCTGGGCACCGCCGGCGGGCGCGGTGGCGCGTCGCGGCGTCAGGCTGTCGCGGTCGCCGGCGGCGCCTTACGGCGCCCGATCCGTCGCTTTCGACGCCGTTTCGCAGCCTCGCCCTGCAACGCCTTGACGAATAGCGCATACGGCGGTATACTATGCCCTATCAAACGAACGACGAGAGCGCCCATCGGGGCGCGTTTTCTTTGGGCCCGCCCGTCCGCGGGATCGACCCAACGCGTGCGCGGGCGCTACTCGGAGGCGCGCTCCGCGAGGAACTCCTCGAGCCGCTCGAGCGTCGGCATCCCCGGGATCGCGCCGGGGCGCGTCGTGGTGAGCGCCGCGAAGGCGTTCGCGCGCCGCACCGCCACCTCGAGCGCGGCGCGGTCGTGAGGGAGGTCCGG
>SKWV01000263.1 GCA_007128755.1 Trueperaceae bacterium | reverse complement strand
TGAGCGGGCTCGGGGTCGCGGTCTCGTCGACTCGGCAGAACGGGGCCGCCCGCCGCGCCGACCTCGCGCTAGCGCTCGACCGGCAGGCGCGCCGACGCCCAGGCGATCATCCCGCCGCCCACGTTGCGCACGTCGGCGTAGCCGGCCTCGACCAGCGTCTGCGCCGCCACGAGCGAGCGGTTGCCGGAGCGGCAGAAGACGTAGACGGGAGCGTTCTTGTCGAACTCGCCGGCGCGCGCGGCCACGGTCGCCAGGGGGACGAGCACGGTACCCGCCACGTGCCCCTCGTCGAACTCGTACGGCTCACGCACGTCGAGCACCAGGGCGCCCTGGCCCACGGCGGCGTGCATGTCCTGGACGCTCACGGTGGTGATGCCTTGGCCGCCGGTGCGGGGCCAGGCGAAGGCGACGACGGCGGCCAGCAGCGCGAGGAGCGCGATGGCGGCGATGCGGAACGTGGGCTGGCTGAGGAGCTCGGTCATGCGTCTTTATATCCCCAGGGGGTATATGGCGTCAAGCGGGGCTCGAGGGCTGGCGCTGTACCATCGGGCCGTGACTCCCCCCACCGATCGCGCCGCCACGCCCCTCACGCTCGACACCCTCCTGGAGATGAAGGAGCGCGTCGTTCCACTCGTGCGCGAGGCCGGCCGCTGGGCCAAGGCCGAGTCCGACGCCCAGCAGGCGGGCACGCACGACTTGGGCGTCAGCGCCAAGACGAGTCCCGGCGACGTCGTCACGCACGCCGACGACGAGGTCCAGCGGCGGCTCGTCGCCTCGCTGCGCGGCCTCTACCCCGGCTTCGGCTTCGTGGGCGAGGAAGGACTCGACGACGACCAGGCCGGTGCGCCCACCTGGGTCATCGACCCCATCGACGGGACGCACAACTTCGTGCGCGCGTACCCGGGCTTCTGCGTGTCGGTGGGACTGGTCGAGGGTCAGGAGAGCGTGCTGGGCGCCATCTACGACTCGGTGAGCGACGAGGTCACGTGGGCGGTCCGGGGCGGCGGCGCCTGGTCCGGGGAGCGGCGGCTGCACGTGCGCGATGCCAGCGATCCCGCGCACGCGCTCGTCACCACCAACATCATCCCCTCGTCCGCGGCCGATCCCGCCCACCGGCAGGTGTTCTGGGACCTGGTCGTGCGGTCGGCCGGCGTGCGCGCCAGCGGCGCCGCCTGCCGCGACATGGTCCTGATCGCCGCCGGCAGAGTCGACCTGTTCTGGCAGTTCGGGCTCAAGTCGTGGGACGTCGCGGCCGGCGTCGCGATCGTCCGCGAGGCCGGGGGCACGGTCACGTTCGCGGGGGACCCCGAAGACTGGGTACGCGCGCCGGCGCTGGCGGTGTTCGCCGGCTTCGGGCCGCTCGTGGACGGCGCGGTCGACCTCGCGCGCGAGGCGGGCGCCGGCGTCTGACGGGTGGCCTTGCGCTCACGGCGAGGCGCGCGTCACGTCTTCGGTCCTGAACTCCCGCACGCCCGTGCGCACGATGCGCATCATCGCCTCGCACTGCGGGTCCGGGCACATCACGTGATCGTCGCTGCTCATCCAGTCGTGCTCGTCGGTGACGCGCTGCTTGGCCGGCAGGAGCGGCAGCACGGCGGCGAGCGCGTACATGCTGAAGGTCTTCCCCGCCGGGATGCTGATGTTCTCTCCCGACACCTCGAAATAATCACCAACGTGATGGTTGCATATCGCCTCGAGGCCCGGCTTCACCGCGACGATCTCGACGCGCAGGTCGTAGAGCGTGAAGCGCCGCTCGCTCCCGGCCGTCACGCGGCGCCCTCGTTGAGCCCGTACTTCATGATGCGGCCGTGCGGGCCGGTCCGGTCGCGCTCGAGCTCGAACACCTCGCCGGGCACCTCCGGGAACGTCGCGCGCAGCCGGTCCAAGCGCAGCGCCTCGTCGTCGTCGAGCGGGAGCGCCTCGCGCAGGGCCACGTGCCGCTCCAGGTGCCGCACGGAGCGCATGCCGACGATGCACGCCCTGACCCCCGGCTGCCGCAGGCACCAGGCGCTGGCCACGCTGGCGACGTCGCTGCCGCGCTCGTCGGCGATCGCGCGCAGCTCGCGCAGCAGCGCCTGCAACGCCTCCCAGCCGCCGAGCTCCGCGACGATCAACGCGTACTTGGTGAGCGAGCGGTTCTCCGGCGCGTCGCCCGGCGCGCTCGCGCCCAGGTACGCGTCCGAGAGCAGGCCGCCCGCCACGCTGCCGTAGGCGAGCACGTCGACGTCGTGCTCGCGCGCGAGGTCGGCGAACGCCCCGCGCGGTCGCCGATCGAGCAGCGAGTACTGCACCTGGATCGACGCCACGCGCACGCCGTGCTCGAGGATCTCGGCGAGCCGCGGGCGGTCGAAGTTGGTCAGGCCGATGGCGCGCACCTTGCCCTGCCGCTGCTGCTCGCTCAGGGCGTCGAGCGCCGCGAGGTAGCCGGGTACGCGGTAATCCCACCAATGGAACTGCACCAGATCCAGGGCCGGCAGGCCGAGTCGGGCCAGGGAGCGGTCGACGGAGCGCTCCACGTCGCCTTCCGTGAACGTGGGGAGCGCCGCGAGGTCGGGCACGAGCTTCGTGTGGACGTGGATGTCGCCCTCGCCGAGGCCGTGCGCGGCGACGAACGAGCCGATCGTCTCCTCGACGCCGGTGTAGATGTCGGCGCAGTCCAAGACGCGGAAGCCGGCGCCGTAGTAGGCCTCGAGGACGTGCTGCGGGTCCTCGACCCGGCTGCCGTGCCCCGCGGCGAGCTGCCAGCAGCCGAGGATCAGGCGGTCGACGTACGGGAGTGCCATGCGGGCGATCATACCGCCGCGCGTCGACGCCTCCGGCGCTCGCGGTGGCATGCGCCCGAGGTACTGAGGTCTCTGGAACGCGCCGCCAGCGCGCGTCACGATCGAGGAGCCGGTCGCGCCGTCGGCCGCCGAACTGGAGGGCACCGTGGAGTACGTCGTCTTCAGCGCGCTGTTCATCGTCACGCACATCGTCGTCTACACCGCCGCCGGCGCCATCACCTACCCCCTCTTCTACCGCGACCTGCACGGCGGCGAAGGATCGCTCTACGGACCGTTCCTACGCGACATGACCGACCCCGCCGAACGGGCGCGGAACGGCAAGCTGCTGCTGCCGACCCAGATCGCTCGCGGCCTGCTCATGTCGGTCGTGCTCTACCCCGTCCTCGGCTACCTCGGCGAGCTCCCCTTCGCCCTCCAGTTCGCGTTCCTCGCGGGCCTCATGTACGTCTACACCGACCTCGCCGCCGCCACGCCCTTCTCGAACACCATCGAGGGGATCCTGTACATGCAACCGCGGTTCATCCGCACGGCCTTCTGGCCCACGCAGGTCGAGGCCGTCATCTACGCGGTCCTCATGGGGATCGCGGCCGGCTGGTACCTGTTCTGAGCCGACCGCGTCCCCGCGACGGACATGCCGGGCGCCTCGAAATCGCCGAGCCTCAGCGCCGGAGCATCTCGCGCGACGCGAGGTTCGCCTCCACGTCCTCGCGATCGCGCCACACCGGCCGATACGCCTGGGCGGCGTAGAGCGCCAACTGGTTGGCGAAGAAGGGCGACTCAAGGTCGGTGGTGTTCCCGTAGCTGAACACCGCCTGCGCGCGGGCGCGCTCGCCGAACTCGATCACCGCCACCCACGTGTCTCCGCCTACCGTCGCCATCGGCCCGTGCTCGGTGGGCGCGGCGAAGTTCGGGACGAAGAGCCCGAACCCCTCCGGCGGCGCCGCGAACGCGGGGAGTGCCTCGCCGCCCAGGCGGAACGTGTAGAAGGCGCCCCACGGCACCTCGAGCGCGCCGAACGACTCGAGCACGGCGGCGGCCGCGTACTCCAGCGCCCTCACGGCCATGACCGGGTCGGCGACGCCTCGCGGCGTCTCCAGCGGGCGCGCCCAGTCGAACGGCACGGCGAAGGCGTCCGCCGGGAAGGGCGCCCCCGCGAGGATGTCGTCCTCATAGTGCATCGCCCAGAACGCGAACACCACCGCGCCCACGCTCTCGGCGTCGAAACGGCGATCCCAGGCGGCCAGCAGCGCCGCGGCGTCGCGCGCGTCCGAGCTGCCGTGCTCGAGACCGAGCGCCACGACCTCGTCCAGCACCTGGTCCGCCAGGAGGGAGTGGGTGTCGAACTTCAGCGTCATGACGTCGGCGGCACTGAACCGGTCCTGCCCCGTGATCAGCTGCAGCGAGCGCTGAGAGCGCGGCCACAGCTGCGGCTCGGGCCAGTCGGCCGGGAAATCGGCCGGATCGAGCTCGATCGGGAGCGTGAGCGAGTAGAAGGGCTCGTTGGCGTTCTGCAGGTACCCGGCCTCGGGATCGATGACGACCGGCATGGCCTCGAACGGCAGGATGCCGCGCCAGAGCGTCTCCGACGTGTCGCCGGGGATCAGGCCGCCACCCCAGTCGTAGTCGCCCTCGGGACGATCCGGGAACGCGCCCGCCAACGTGAACATGATGGTGCCGGAGCGGTCGGCGTAGAAGACGTTGAGGGGGATGGGGAGAGGCTGCTGCTCGAGCGCGCCGAGGAACGCGTCGACGTCGGTCGCTCGCGCCATGTCCCAGAACTGGGTGCTGGCGGCCTCGACGGCGGTGGGCTCGTGCGCGCGCACCGCCACGGCGCGGTCACCCCGTTCGGCGATCACGGTTCCGTGGACGCTTCGCCGCGCGACCACCTCCTCCTCGCGGTAGGAGCCGTCCTCCTGCCGCACCCTGAGCGTGTGGGAGTCCGTCTCGAACTCCCGCACCTCGCCATCGAAGAGGTAACCGTCATCCACCAGCGTCAGCTCGTAGAAGTCGACGGTGTCGAACAGCGAGGGGATCGTGACGGTCCAGCCGGCGTCGTCGTTGAAGCCCAGGACGAGCGCGGGGGCTCCCACCGGGCCGACGCCGTAGAAGTCGAGGTCGGGCGTCACCAGGTGCGCCTCGAACCACAGCAGCCCCGCGACCCCCACGGCCGCATCGGGCACCACCTCGCGGAGGTTGGGCCACCCCAGGTGGGTGTTCGACAGCAGGATGGGATTGCCGCTCGCCGAGCGGCTCGGCCCGATGGCCCACGCGTTGGACGCCGGGGCCGACGGAGCGCTTACGAGCGAGTGCCGGCGTGCGTCGCCGCCCGCGAGGTAGCGAGCCCGGAAGCCTTCGACGAGCCCACGGTCGACGGTGAGCGCCTCGCCCGCCAGGAGGTCGTCGACCGTGAGCGGCAGGGCGCGGGCGAGCCGCTCGTCGAGCGCCTCCGGATGCGTCTCGGCGAAGGCGTTCATGCCGGCCACGAAGGCTTCGGACTCGGGCATCTCGCCGACCTCGCCGCGGAGCTCGTCGAGTCGCGCCCGCAAGCCCATGGCGAGCACGTGGCGATCGGAAGGCGCGTACGCCTCGCCCCAGAGCTCGGCCGCGCGGCCGCGCCCCACGGCGAACGACTCCAGGATCACGTCGCCGTGCGCGCGCATCTGCGCCCAGCCCAAGGCGTAGAGGGCCTCTTCGAGGCTCTCGGCGTAGATGTGCGGCACGCCCCAGGTGTCCCAGAGGATCTCCGCGCCGGGCGCTCCCTCCGCCTGCACGCCGCCCCAGACGAGCAGCGCGAGCGTCATCGTCCAGACCAGGATCCGTCTCATCGGGTCTCCTCCTCCGGCGTGGTCGGTGGGCTCTGCGGGTCGCCGGAACCCGGTGAAGGGGCCGCCTCGGGCCTGCTCAAGGCGCGACGGGTGGCCGTCGCCAGACGGCGAGCGACCACCTGGTCGGGCTGCGGTCGGCGCGTGCACGGCTCCCCTCCCTACTCCACGCGGGTGAAGACGTAGCGGATGGCACCCTCGCCGAGGACGACGACGCGCTCGCCGTCCTCCTCCGTGAAGTCGAACTCCGCGCCCGCGACCGGGCCCTCGAACGCCGTGTAGGCCTCGACCTCGCCCGCGTCGTCCAGGACGGGGCGCAGCTCCGTGCGGAACTCGCCGGCGTCGAGCACGAGCCGCTCATCGACGAGCGTGATCACGATCTCGCCCAGAGCGGGATCG
>SKWV01000352.1 GCA_007128755.1 Trueperaceae bacterium | reverse complement strand
TTCGGCGTCGACGTCGCCGCCTCCCTGGCGGACGCGCTCGGCGTGCGCGCCGTGGCGCTCAACGACGCCCGCGCCTTCACGCTCGCCGAGGCGCGCGTCGGGGCGGCGGCCGGGGCGGCGTCGGCGTTCGGCGTGACGCTCGGCACCGGCGTCGGCGGCGGGCTCGTGGTCGACGGTCGGCTCTACGGCGGCGCGTCGGGCAACGCCGGCGAGTTCGGCCATCACGTCCACGACCCGCACGGTCCGCGTTGCGGCTGCGGCAGCCACGGCTGCATCGAGACCTACGCCTCGGCGCCCGCGCTCGTCGCGAGCGTGATGCGGCCGTTCGCGCAGGGCGCGGTGCCGGAGCTGGTGCGCCTGGCCGACGGCCGCCTGGAGCGGGTCACGCCGGCGCTCATCGCGCAGGCCGCCGCCGCCGGCGACCCGATCTGCCTGGAAGCGTTGGACCGCGTCGCCCTCGTCCTCGGCGTGGGGCTGGCGAACGTCACGACGGTGGTGTCGGTCGAGCGGATCGTCGTCGGCGGTGGGATGGCGGGCCTGGGAGACGCGCTGCTCGAGCCCATGCGCCGGACGCTGGCGGCCTACTGCCGGACGGCCGGCGATCACCTGCCGCCCATCGTGGCGGCCGCGCTGGGCGAGCGGGCGGGGGCGCTGGGAGCCGCGCTGCACGCGGCCGACGTGTTCACCCCCCCGGCCGCCGCCGCCGACACACCGGGACGCACGCCCTGAGCCGGCGCAGCGGGCCGTGCTAGACTCGACGACGCTCAATCGCATCGGCACGTCCGATCTCCTGGAGGGAGGTTGTCGTAGTAGGGGTAGTCCGCACCGGCCTTGACCGACCGGAACTCCGCTCATCGCGACGAAAGAAGATCCTCATGCTCAAGAGATTCGCCTCCATGCTCCTCGTGCTCGCCCTCGCCGTCCCGGCGATGGCGCAGACCTTCTTCTGGATCTCCCACGGCGATCCCGCCGATCCCGTCTGGACCTACTTCCTGCAGGGCGCCGAGCAGTGGGCCGCCGACACCGGCAACACGGTGAACACGTCGTTCCACAGCGGCGACGTTCCCACCCACCAGGAGGCGTTCCGCGCGGCCATCACCACCGGCGCAGCCGGCATCGTCTCGAGCACGCCCGACCCCGGCACGCTCAACGAGGTCATCGCCGAGGCGCACGCCGTCGGCATCCCCGTCATCCTCATGAACACCGAGGACGCGGCGAGCGGGCGTGACGCCTACGTCGGTGGCGACACCGAGGACATCGGCCGCCGCTGGGCGCAGTACCTGGTCGACAACGACCTCGTCGCCTCGGGCGACTTCGTGTGGATGCCCGTCGAGGTCCCCGGCGCCACCTATCAGGTGCTCGCGACCCGCGGCATCGCCACCGTGTTCGATCCACTCGGCATCACGTACGAGGTGACCGAGGCCACGCTCGACCAGGCCGAGATCATCACGCGCATGTCCGACTACCTGCTCGCGAACCGTGATCGCATCGACGCGATCATCGGCTTGGGCGACCTGGTCACCGGCAGCATCACCCGCGTGTTCAACCAGGTCGGCGTGGCGGCCGGCGAGATCCCCGTGGTCGGGTGGGGCAACTCCGCCGACACGGCGCAATCGGTGCTCGACGGCTACGTGAACGCCGCGATGTGGCAGGACCCGCAGGCCACGAGCTACATGGCCCTGTCCGTGGCCTCCATGGCCGCGGCCGGCATCCCGCCGGGCTTCGACATCATCGTCGGGACGCTGTACGAGGCCGACCTGGCCGACATCTACCTCGGCATCATGCAGGACTGACCGAACGCCCTCCGGTCCGCGCGCACACCTCGTGCGCGCGGACACCTCACCCCGCGCGTCGCCCGCTGCGGCCCCGAGAGGGCTCATGAACAGCACGCTGAAGCCCAGCTCGACCCACCCCGGCTCGGTCCTCATCCAGCGGCTGACCTCCACACCGGAGTTCCTGCCGTTCACGCTGGTCGTGGTGCTCACCGTCGTGTTCGCGGCGCTCACCCCGCACTTCCTGTCACGCGGCAACCTGAGCAACCTGCTGGCCTTCACGCCCGAGCTCGGCATGATCGCGCTGGGCATGACCGTCCTGATGACGTCCGGTGAGTTCGACCTCTCGGTGGGGTCGGTCTTCGGGTTCACGCCGGTCCTGATGTGGACGCTCTTCAACGAGGGGGTCGCGTCGCTCGAGGTGGCGCTCATGATCGCGCTGGTCGTGGCGGTGGGGATCGGGTTCGTCAACGGGTGGTTCGTCACCCGCCTCAAGATCCCATCGTTCCTCGTCACGCTCGGCATGATGATGACCATCCGCGGCGTCGCGCTCTACACCACCAGCGGCTTCCCGCAACGCACCTGGCGGGCGGAGTCGTGGTTGATGGACATCGTCGCCGGTTCGTTCTACATCGGTGAGTTCAGGCTGTACGCCTCCATCTTCTGGTTCATCGGCTTCGCGCTGCTGCTCGGCTACGTGATGACGCAGTCCAGGGTCGGCAACTGGATCCAGGCGGCCGGCGGCAACGCCGTCTCGGCCCGGGCGCGCGGCGTCCGCGTCGCCCAGACCAAGACCTGGCTCTTCATGCTGACGGCCTTCATGGCCGCGTACGCGGGCATCACCTCCTCGATCCGCGTCGCGGCGGCCAACCCCAACAGCGGCACCGGCTACGAGCTCGAGGTGATCGCGATGGTCGTGATCGGCGGCACCGCCCTCGCCGGCGGCCGCGGCACCATCCTCGGCACCGTGCTCGGGGTGCTCATGCTGCGGATGATGCGTAACGGCATCGTCCTGATCGGCGTCCCCGGGCTGGCCTACAACATCTTCATCGGCGTGACCATCCTCACCATGATGGCGCTGCAGTCCTATCTCGCGCGTCGGCATCCGAGCGGGTCGGGCTAGACATGGCCGACGACCTCGTTCGCATGGCCGGCATCTACAAGTCCTACGGGCCCGTGATGGCGCTCGACGGCGTCGACTTCTCGGTCCGCGAGAACGAGATCGTCGGACTGCTCGGCGACAATGGCGCCGGCAAGTCGACGCTGATCAAGATCCTCTCGGGCACCGTGAGCGCCACCCGCGGCGACATCTTCATGCGCGGCAAGAAGGTCGAGATCCGCAACACCACCGACGCCATCGCCCTCGGCATCGAGACGATCCACCAGGACTCCGCCTTGGTCGTGCAGCTCTCCATCGCGCGCAACCTGTTCCTCGGCCGCGAGCCGCTCATCGGGCCGGCCTTCTTGAACCGCATGGACAAGCGCACCATGAACGAGGTCGCCGGCAAGCTCCTCAAGGAGATCGGCATCAAGAAGGACATCCCGGCGACCACGCCCGTCTCCTCCCTGTCGGGCGGCGAGCGCCAGGCCGTGTCGATCGCTCGCGCGCTGCACTTCGACAGCGACCTGATCGTCCTCGACGAGCCCACCAACAACTTGGGCGTCGAGGAGACGCAGGGGGTGATGCGGTTCATGCGCGGCGCCCGTGACTCCGGCCACTCGCTCATCTTCATCGCGCACAACATCCACCACGTGTTCCAGGTGGTGGACCGCATCGTGGTGCTGCGGCGCGGCAAGGTGGTCGCGAACGACGTCGACCCGAAGCAGACGACCATCGAAGCGGTCGAGGAGATCATCACCGGCATGCCGGTCGGCTGAGCGGATCGCCGGCGCCGTGCCTTCACCACCCGATCCGATCTTCGACGACGACCGCGACCTGCTCCCGCAGCGCCCGCGGCGGACCGATCACGCCATCGGGGTGATCGGAGCCGGGTTCATCGTCGACGACGTGCAGCTCGTCGCCTACCGTGAGGCGGGCTTGCACGTGAAGGCCATCGCCTCCCGCACGCCCGACCGAGCGAGAGCGACCGCGGAGGCGCACGACATCCCGACGGTCCACGAGACGATCTCGGACCTGCTCGCCGATCCCAGCCTCGCCATCATCGACGTCGCGGTGCCGCCTCACGCCCAGGGCGACATCATCCGGGAAGCGCTCGAGCACGACCACGTCCGGGGCATCCTCGCGCAGAAGCCGCTCTCGACGGGCTACGCCGATGCGGTCGCGGTCGTGCGCGCGTGCGCCGAAGCGGGGGTCCCGCTGGCGGTCAACCAGAACATGCGCTTCGATCACTCGATGCGCGCGCTCAAGGCGCTGTTGTCGCGCGGCGATCTGGGCGAGAGCGTCCTGGCGACGATCGAGATGCGGGCGGTCCCGCACTGGCAGGACTACCTCGAGGGCTACGAGCGGCTCACGCTGCTCAACATGAGCATCCACCACCTCGACGTGTTCCGCTACCTGTTCGGCGATCCCGAGCGGGTGTTCGCCAGCGTCCGCACCGACCCGCGCACGACGTTCGCGCACCGTGACGGCATCGTCCTCTCCATCCTCGAGTACGAAGGCGGCCTGCGCGCCACCGCGTGGGACGACGTCTGGGTGGGTCCGGACGCTCTGGCCGATCGCGGCGACGCCATCCGCTGGCGTGTCGAGGGCACGGAGGGGATCGCCTGCGGCACGATCGGCTGGCCCGCCTTCCCGGAGCGCGTGCCCTCGACGATCGACCTGACGTCGCGGCGCTACGGCGACGGCTGGCACCGGCCGCGGTGGCCGTACGCCTGGTTCCCCGACGCCTTCGCCGGACCCATGCTCAGCCTCATGCGCGCCATCGAGGAGGGCGGGCCCGTCCCGGACGTGGACGGCCGCGACAACCTGGGCACCATGGCGCTCGTCGAGGCCTGCTACCGGTCGCTGGAAGGGCACCGGGCGGTGTGGATCGAGGACGTGATCGGCGGGTAGCACCACGGGCGCGGCGGCGTCCGAGGGTTACGCCTCGTCGCCCGGCGCCGGCTCGCGCAGGTGGTGCACCGCGCGCAGCAGGTGATGGCTGAAGGACTGGGCCCACGCGAGTGCCTCGAGCGTCTCCTCGGCGTCGTCGGCGCCGATCTCGCTCGTGGCGAGCCGCCGCAACACCCGGGTGCGGGTGCGCTTGCGCAGCGGCGGGACGCCGGCCAAGAGCTCGAGCACGTGATCGGCGGGTCCGTCGGGTGCCAGGACCGGACTCCAGCCGATCATGGCCTCCAGTCCCGCCCGCAGGTAGGCGCGCAGCTCGCTCAGCTCGGGCGCCCGCGCGAAGCGGTGCAGCGCCGCCGAGCGCTCCAACAGGAACGCCGCGCCTTGCAGGTGGTTGAGCGCATGCAGGACGGATACGTGTCGGCGGTGGTCGGCGCCGTCGGCCGGTTCGGAGCGCACGTTCTCCAGGAAGGTCCGGGTCTCATCCAGAGCGCCTCGGACCTGTTGGATGGTGGAGCGCGTGATCTGCGCCTCGCGCGCCGGTGCGGCCCTCGTGGCGAGGAGGATGGCGGCGTCGCCGATCTCGGTCGCGCACAGCAGGAGCGCCGTCCGGGCCGCTTCGACGGCGAGCGGCCCTTCGTCGGCCACGGCGCGGCTCAAGAAGCGGCTGAGGCCCGGTCCGCGGTCCCGCACCAGCCCGGAGACCAGGCGCGAGAAGGTGCCGATCCACGGCAGCACGACCGCCACCCCGATCACGTTGAAGAGGGTGTGGAAGAGCGCGATGGTGATGGCGGGATCGGGAGCCGGCCCGCCGCCCGTGGTCGCCGTCGCCAGGCGGATGAACGCCGGCAGGATGGCCAGCGCGACCGCGCCGGTGCCGATGTTGAACACGACGTGCGCCAGCGCGGTGCGCCGCGCGGGCGCCGTCGCGCCCAGCGAGGCGAGCAGCGCCTTGGGGGTGGTGCCGATGTTCTGGCCGATCACCAGGGCCGCCGCCTGCTCGAGGCCGATGGCTCCGACGCTCAACGCCGTGAGGGTGGCGGCCACCGCCGCCCCGGACGCCTGCATCACGATCGTCATCGCGGCGCCGATCAGTACCAACAGCAGCAGGCTGCCGAGCGACGGGTCGATCGACCCCGGCAGGTTGATGCCGTCGGCGAGGCCCGCCATGGCGGTCTGCATCAGGCCGATGCCGACGAACAGCAGGCCGAAGCCGGCGACGGGCAGGCCGATGCT
>SKWV01000178.1 GCA_007128755.1 Trueperaceae bacterium | reverse complement strand
GCGCCCGGCGAGCCGACGTGGGTGATCGATCCCATCGACGGGACGCACAACTACGTCCGCAACTACCCCGGCTTCTGCGTCTCCGTCGGCCTCGTCGTGGGCGACGACACCGTGCTGGGCGTCATCTACGACGCCCTCGAGGACGCCGTCTACTGGGCGGTCGCCGGCGAGGGCGCCTGGCGCGACGACCGGCGTCTGACGGGGCCGGCGCCCACCGCCATGGATCACGCCCTCGTCTCGACCACCATCTACCCGAAGATCGCGCGCATGCCGGTCGTCGAGCGGACCCTGATCGACCTGGCGCAGCGCACCGCAGGCGTCCGCTCGAGCGGCTCGGCCTGCCGCGACCTCTGCCTGGTGGCCGCCGGTCGCCTCGACCTCTTCTGGCAGGCGGCGCTCAACCCCTGGGACGTCGCCGCCGGACTGGCGCTGGTGCGCGAGGCTGGCGCCGTCATGACCTTCGCCGAGGGGACCGAGGGGTGGGTGGGCGCGAGCGCGCTCACGGTCTTCGCCGGCGCCGAACCGCTCGTGGCCGAGGCTATGGGGCTCTGGGACGCGAACGGGCGGGCTACGAGCCGCTAGAGGGTGCCTGTGGCGCCCCCGCCGGCATGCGCCTCGCGCTCGGCGCGGCGCTCACGCCAGCGGCGAGCGAAGTTGATCGCGATCACGAGCAGCATCGTCGCCAGCCCCGCGACCTCGACGGCGAAGTGCGGGTAGAAGATCATGACCAGCCCGGGGAGCACGAGCAGGCGCGTGAGCCAGAACATGCGCGTGAACATGAAGCCCTCGAGCGCCGCCGCGAACGAGAAGAGCGCGACGATCGCGACCAGGATCGTCCACGCGACGTACGGCAGGGGCCCACCCACGACCATCTCGGGGTTGTAGACAAGGAAGAGCGGGATCAGGTAGAGCCCCTTGGCGAACTTCCACGCCTGGAAGCCGGTCTTCATGGGGTCGGCGTTGGCGATGCCCGCCCCGGCGAAGGCCGCGAGGGCCACGGGTGGCGTGACGTTCGAGTCCTGCGAGTACCAGAAGATCACCAGGTGCGCGATGATCAGCGGGATGCCGAACTCGTTCACGAGCGCGGGTGCAGCGAGGACCGCCAGCACGATGTAGCTCGCGGTCACGGGGAGGCCGAGGCCGAGGATCAGGCTCGCCAGGATGAGCAGCAGCAGCGCCAGGATCATGTTGCCGCCCGAGAAGGTCAGCATGAGCGCCGAGAACTTCAGGCCGAGTCCGGTGAGACCGATGATGCCGACCACGATGCCGGCCACCGCGCAGGCGACCGTGACGGGGACGGCGTTGCGCGCGCCGGTCTCGAGCGCGGCCACGATCCGCCGGACCCCGAGCACCGAGGCCGCCGCGATCGGCAGGTGCGGCGCGCCGTCCTCCGGCGCGACGCGGAGCACGTAGCGCCTGATGGCCCAGCGCGCCATCGAGACGATCACGATGGCGACGATGGCGATGAAGCCGACGCGATTCGGCGAGAAGTCGCGGAGCAGGAAGTAGATGAGGATGCCCAGCGGCACCAGGAAGTACCAGCCGTCCTTCATCACCTGCCCGACCCGCGGTAGCTCCGACTGTGGGAGCCCGCGCATGCCGCGCTTGGCTGCGATCAGGTCGACGAACAGGAACACGGTCGCGAAGTAGAGCAGCGCCGGCAACACCGACAGCCGGACGATCTCGGCGTAGGGCAGCCCCGTGTACTCCGCCATGAGGAACGCGCCGGCGCCCATGATCGGCGGCATGATCTGGCCGCCGGTCGACGCCGCGGCTTCGATGCCGCCGGCCTCCTCGGGCTTGTAGCCGAGCTTCTTCATGAGCGGGATGGTGAAGGCGCCGGACGTGACGACGTTGGCGATGGCGCTGCCGGAGATCGAGCCCATGAAGCCCGACGCGACCACGGCCGCCTTGGCCGGGCCGCCGCGGGCGCGGCCGGCCGCGGCGTACGCCATGTCGATGAAGAACTTGCCGGCGCCGGTCGTCTCGAGGAACGCGCCGAAGAGGATGAAGGTGAACACGACCGTCGCGGCGACGCCGAGCGGGAGCCCGAAGATTCCCTCCTGGCCCAGGTAGAGCTGCGCCACGATGCGGTTCACGTCGTAGCCGCGGTGCGCCAGGATGCCGGGCAGGAAGTCGGCCAGCATCGGCAGGCTGCCGCGCGGCCCCGACATGGCGTAGACGATGAAGACGCTCGCCACCACCGTGATGGTGACGCCGATGACGCGGCGCGACGCCTCGAGCACGACCAGCGTCGCGATGATCCCGGCGGTGATGTCGTCCTGCGTGAAGAAGCCGGTCCGGCGGATGATCGCGTCGAGGTTCGCGATGAGGTACCAGCCGGTGTAGATGGAGCCGGCGATGAACGCCCCGTCGACGAGCCAGCCCCACCAGGCGCGCGGACGGCCCCAGATCGGGAACACGAGGAACGCCAGCACCAGGATCAGCGACAGGTGGAACCCGCGCTGGACGAACAGGTTCATGGGCTGGTAGCCGGCGGTGTAGAGCTGGAAGGCGCCGAGCGCGAGCCCGAGCAGGGTCGCGAGGACGGCGACCACGGGACCGACGGGGATCGCCTTGCGCTCCTCGGGGATGATGACGCCCTTCTCGGCGTCGATCATCGCGTCACCACCTCGATGCGGGCCCGCACGCTGGCGTGCGCGACCGAGAGCTCGTACGTGCGGTCACCGTGCACCAACGCGGTCGGGGCGCGCTCGGATCCGATCCGGATCCAGTAGGCGTTGCCCCGGATCGGTTCGTCGATCCCGGCGATCCAGTACCCGCCGTCGCCGTCGCCGAACAGCTCGCCACGACCGGGGGTGTGGCCGAGGCCCGCGACGTCGAGCTGCGGGGTCAGCGTGTCCGTGAGGAGCATCTGACCATCCCTCCACGCGAAGATGTCTCGCACCACGATACCCGCCACGGAGTGCCGCCACCTCACTTCCCACGTGGGGTCGTCGCGCAGGTGGATCCGGACGACCTCCTCGCCGGGCGTGCCGTCCTCCCCGCCTTCGAGGGTGACGACGAGCAAGGGTCCCGGCCGCAAGAAGGTGTCGTACGCCATCAACGCCGCGCTCACGCCGACGAAGACGAACGCGACGACGCCGACGATCACGAGGGGCAGGCGCTGACGCCTGCCCCTCGTACCCGCGCGAGCGGGATCGTTCTTCGGTGCCGGGACGCTCAGGGTCAGTCGACCCGCAGGCGGTCGGGGACGCTGATGCCGATCTCCTCGAAGTAGCGGATCGCGCCGGCGTGCAGCGGGATGGGCGAGTCGACCGCGATCTCGGGGACCGTCTCGTTGGCGGACGGGTGGATCCCTCGCACCACGCCGATGTTCTCGAAGAGCGCCTTGGTGAACGCGTAGGCGAGCTCCTCGTCCATCTCGGCCGCGGCGATGATCAGGTTCGGCGTGCCGACGCTGCTGGTCTCGTCGATGCCGCGGTAGGCGCCGGCCGGGAACGTGTAGGTGATGAAGGTGGCGTCGGCGGCCTGGACGTTGGCGGCCTCTTCGGCCGTGATCGGCACGAGGCGGATCTGGCGCGTCTCGGCGAGGCTCAGCACACCGCCGGTCGGCACGCCGCCGGACCAGAAGCCGGCGTCGATGGCGCCGTCGCGCAGCGCGTCGGCGGTCTCGTTGACCGACAGGCGCTGGACATCGATGTCGTCGTAGGTGATGCCGTTGGCGTTGAGGATCGTCTCGGCCGAGACCTCGGTGCCGGAGCCGGGCGCGCCGACGGAGACGCGGCGGCCGCGCAGGTCCTCGAGGCTGTGGATGCCCGAGTCCTCGAGCGTGATGATGTGGACCGCGTTGGTGTAGGCGATGGTGATCGCCCGCAGGTTCGCGAGCTGCGGCAGCTCGCCGCCTTCGCCGAAGCGGCCGGTGCCGTCGTACGCGGCGAGCGCCGTGTCGGCGAGCACCAGCGCGAGGTCGCTGTCGCCGCGCGAGATGAGCGCGACGTTCTCGACCGAGGCGTTGGTGACCTCGACCGCGGCGGTGTAGCCGTCGACGAACTGGTCGATGATCTGCGCGTAGCCGCCGCCGACCGGGTAGTACACGCCGCCGGTGCCGCCGGTCGCGATCGAGAGGGCCTGTTGCGCCGAAGCCGCGCCGAAGCACAGCGCCGCCACGAGCATGACCGAACGAATTCCATGTTGCATGTCGTCGCCTCCAGTACTGGATTGAGGGTTCGAGCCTACCACGACCGGTTTCACGAACGCTGTACCGGACGAGGTTCATGAAGCGGCGATGAGGCCGCGGCCGGAGCCGGGTGCGCGCCGCCGTCCCGCCGCCCCCGCGGTAGACTCATGCGTCGTGCTCAGTGACGTGATCGTCCTCGACCTCTCGCGCATCCTGGCGGGCCCGTACGCCACGCAACTCCTCGCCGATCTCGGCGCGACGGTGTGGAAGGTGGAGGGGCTGCGTGGCGACGACACGCGCGGCTGGGGACCGCCCTTCGCGAGCGCCCCCTCGGGCGAGCGCGAGTCGGCCTACTACCTCTCCGTGAACCGCGGCAAGCACGGCCTGGCCGTCGACCTCAAGGACCCCCGCGGCGCCGACCTGGTGCGCGCGTTGGCGCGCCGCGCCGACATCGTGATCGAGAACTTCAAGGTCGGCGATCTGGCCCGCTACGGGCTCGACGCCGCCACCTTGCGCGCGGCCGACCCTCGTCTCATCGTCTGCTCCATCACCGGGTTCGGCCAGACCGGCCCGAGGCGCCACGAGGCCGGCTACGACGCCGCGCTGCAGGCGCTCTCCGGCGTGATGGCGATGACCGGCCACCCCGAGACGGGGCCGGCCAAGATCGGCGTCGCCTGGGTCGACGTCCTCACCGGCGTCCACGCCTCGACGGCCGTGCTGGCGGCGCTCCACCGGCGCGACCGCACGGGCGAGGGAGCGACGATCGACCTGGCGCTGTTCGACGTGGCCCTCGCGAGCCTCGTGAACCAGTCCCAGTCGGCACTGGTGACCGGCGAGGCGCCGGCGTTGCTCGGCTCCTCGCACCCCAACATCGTCCCGTACGGGGCCTTCGACGCCGCCGACGCGCCGCTCGTGGTCGCCTGCGGCAACGACGCGCAGTTCGCGCGGTTGTGCGCCGCCATCGGGGAGAGCGAGCTCGCGGCGGACGCGCGCTTCGCCAGCAACGCCGACCGGGTCGCCAATCGCGACCTCCTCATCCCGCTCCTCGCCGAGCGGCTGCGCACGCGCTCGCGCGACGCCTGGCTCGCCACCCTCGTGGCGGCCGGCGTGCCGGCCACGCCGGTGCTCACGGTGAACGAGGCGCTGGTCGACCCGCAGGCCGAGGCTCGCGGCATGATCGCCTGCGTCGAGCACGCACGGCTCGGGCCGCTGCCCGTCGTCGCCAGCCCCTTCGGCGCCCACGCCGCTCCGCCGTCGCCGCCTCCGCGCATCGGCGAGCACACGGCCGACGTGCTGACGCGCGAACTCGGGCTGTCGCGGCAGGAGGTCGACGCGCTCGCGCGCGACGGCGTGATCGGGTTGGGCGCATGAGTCTCCCGGACCTCACCCCCATGGGCGACTTCCTCGCCCGCGTGGGGGCCTTCTTCGCCACGGTGCTGGCCTTCTTCACCCCCGTGCGCGACTTCCTCGAACCCGTGGCGGCCTTCTTCGCTCCGGCGACCGACTTCCTCGTCGACGGCTGGGGTCTCGCCATGGCGCACTCGATCGACGTCCCGTGGTGGACCGTCGCGCTGGTCGCCGCCTTGACGCTGCGCGCCCTCACGGTGTTCGGGCGCGGCGAGACCGGCGCCGCGTGGCGCACGCTCCTCGCCCTGACGGTCGGCGGCATCGTGGTCGCGCAGCTCGTGCTGGTGGGTCCCGACCTGGCGCTGTTGCCGCTGCACGGCGTCGCGGCCCTCGTCGTCGCGCTCGTCCCGTGGGAGCGGCCGCACCCCGAGGCGGCCCAGCTCCGCATGGGCCGCCGCCGCCGTCGCAACCGGTCGCCGTGGCCGCGCGCCGCCATGCTGCTGATCGCGACGGTGGCGGCTGCGGTGGCCTTCGTCCTGCTCTGAGGCCGGCCT
>SKWV01000382.1 GCA_007128755.1 Trueperaceae bacterium | reverse complement strand
TCTGGACGACCCCGGGCGCGGGACCGTAGAAGAGCGTGACGCGCGCTCCCTCCTCACAGTTCTCGTTCCCGAGGATGGTGCGTGCGCCGTCGGCGGCGCGGGCGAGCTGCTCAACGAGGATCAGCCGCTCGCCCCGCTCGATGGTGACGGTGGTGGTCGTGGCCTGCTGCGCCAGACCGGCGACGACGGTCGCGAGGATGACGCTGGCGGCGATGGTCACGGCACGTCGGCCACCACGGTGCGTCACGTCAGGTCCCGGTGCGCGCCGTCCGGTGTGGGCGCCTCGAGCGTTCGGCGTGCGCAGACGGTCGCGTGCTCACGGACGCTCGCTCGAGAGCGCGAACTGATCGGCGGTGTACGTCGTCGGCAGCGAGGCGTCGATCGCTTCGACGAAGCGGTAGCGCACGTCCTGGCGGATGCGATCGGTGCTGAGGTTGACGCCCGCGGAGGGATCCACCGCCGTCGCCGGCGAACCGATCACCTCGGCGACCTCCTCGTCGTCGTCGTAGAAGACGACGTCACCGCGGCTCGTCACGGGACCGTCCTCGACCGTCACGTCGCCCTGGGCGTAGAGCGCCTTGAACTCGGTGAGCACGCGGATCTCGTCGGCCACGATGCGCAGGTCGCCGTCCTCACCGGCCCGGATGACCTCGGCCTGCGAGAGCGAGGAGGTGAGCTGGCCGAGGTCGCGGACCTCCTCGTACACCAGCCGCTCCGCGCTGGCGGTCTGGTCGCCGTTCACGAGCCGGACCGTCCCCTCGGAGATGCTCATGTCGGTGTCGACGTCGAAGGTGACGCTCGTGGCGGTGATGACGACCTCGTCCTCGCCCGCGCGGGCGGGCGCGATGCGGACCTCGGCCCCGCCCTCGAGCACGCCGAGGCCGGTCGCCTCGCTGTAGACGAGGCGCTCGCCGACGGCCACGAGGCGGCCGCGCCGCACCGTCACGCCGCCCTCGAAGTCCGCGTCCCGCCGGCCCTGGGCCTGCGAGATCAGCGTGTCGTCCGGCCCGCGCAGCACGGCGCGTGCCGCCTCGATCGTCAGCGTCGCCACGGTCGCCACGATGCCGGTCGGCTCGGGATGCTGGTACGTGATCGGGCCGAAGCGGAGGTTGCCGCGGGCCGTCCCGCCGGAGTAGTCGATCGTGATGATGCGGCGCTCGAGCGTCTCGGCGTCGAGCGCGGCGTCGTCCGCCGCGGCCGGCTCGGCCTCGGCCAGTGCGGCGCCCAGGAGCAACGCGGCGGCGAGCACGGCGCCGAGCAGGGCGCGCGAACGGATACGGGAGGGTGGGAGCATGGATGATCCTCTCACGGGCTGGGCTCGGCGAGTGGGACGCGGTCGGCCTCGAAGCTCGCGTACCCGACGGTGCCGGGGCCGCCGGCTTCGAACTCGGTGAAGTCGAAACTGATGAGCATGTCCTCGTAGACGCCATCGAGGCCCTCGCCCCGGATCTCGGCCCGAGGCACCTCGAACCGGCCCTCGCGCTGCGCGATCCGCACCTGCCGGCCGCCTCGGGACGCCATGTCGAGGTCCCAACCGTCCGCCACCAGATGGGCGCTCAAGCGGTCGCCGATGAGGTCGTCGTTGCGGTCGATGGTGACCTCGTCGCCCTCGAGCGTGAAGTCGAGCTCGTCGCCGACCACGCGACGACCGTCGTGCACGCCCAGGAGCCGCGTCGTCTCGACGCGGGGGTCGAAGTGCGCCTCGGGCGCCGAGAAGCTCCAGGTGGCGTCGGGATCGGCCTCCGGGTAGAGGGTCAGGTTCACGTCGAAGAGCGTGATGGTGGCGTCGGGCACCTCGGGGCGACGATCGGGCAGCGACGCGAGGATCGCCAGCGAGGCGATCACGGCGGCGAGCACGATGAGGGCGTATGACCAGCGCACGACGTCACGATACCAGCGCGCTTCTGAGCTGCTCATGACCCGTGGACGAAGCCGCCTTCATGCGCCACCGCCGCGGGTCGAGGTTCTGCCTACTCGAACATCACCTCGACGACGGTGAAGCGGCGCGCGCCCAGCGCGACCTCGTCGCCGGCCCGGCGGCCCACGAGTTGCTGGCCCAAGGGCGACTCGTCGGAGATGCGGTTCTCGAGCACGTCGGCCTCGAGCGAGCCCACGAGGTGGAAGACGTGGCGCGTGCCGCCGTCGTCCTCGACCTGCAGCGAGGCGCCCAGTCCGGCGACCGCGTTCGCGCCGGCCTCCTGCTCCACCACGACGGCGCGCGCGACGACCTCTTCGAGATCCGCGATCCGTGCCTCGTTCGCGCTCTGGAGCATCCGTGCCTCGTCGTAGGCGGCGTTCTCACGCAGATCGCCGTCGGCGAGCGCCGCGCCCATGTACTCGGTGAGCTCCTGCCGCTTCTCCTCCTTGAGGTAGCGGAGCTCCTCCTTCATCTTCTCGAGCCCTTTCGGGGTCAGGTGGATCGGTTTGTTGTGCTGTGCCACGTGTTCACCTCGTTGGGGCGGTAAGGCGCCGCCGCATCCGAGCACTATACAACCCCTTCCCAGGGGCCTCCGTGGCCCGTGGAGACGGGCGCGCTCGCTACACTCGGTGCATGTCGTTGCGACGCCCTCCCGGCGCCCACCGCTGGACGTGGTTCATCGTCGTGCTGCTCCTGGTGGTGGCGGCGTACCTCGTCGTCGCGGACGTGGCGGCCACGCGCTTCACGGTGCCGGCCCGTCACGTCGACACGGGTCGCACGCCCGCCGACGCGGGGGGGACGTACGAGGAGATCGCGTTGCGCTCGGCCGACGACGCCGTCGACCTGGCCGCGTGGCTGTTGCCCGTCGACGGTTCGGGCGTCGGGCTGGTGCTCGTGCACGGGATCGATGCCAGCCGCGAGGTCGCGTTCGGCGGCGGCATGGTCGATCTGGCCGTAGCGCTCCAGGCCGCCGGCTATCAGGTGGTGATGGTGGACCTCCGCGGGCACGGGGCCTCGGGCGAGGGGCACTACGCGTTCGGCCTGAAGGAGCGCTACGACGTGATCGCCGCGGTCGACTACCTCGTGCGCGAGCGTGGCGTTCGGCCCGGCCACGTCGGCGCGCTGGGCGTGTCGCTGGGGGCCGCGGCCGCCATCCTCGCGGCCGCGGTCGACGGGCGCATCGGTGCCGTGTGGTCCGACTCGTCGTACGCCGAGGTCTACCCGATCGTGGTGCAGACGGTGACCTTCGCCGGCGGCCTGCCGGCGTTCTTCCTGCCCGGCATGCGGCTGATGTATCGGCTGCGGTTCGGGTTCGATCTGGTCGGCGCACGGCCGGCCGCGACCGTCGCGGACCTGGAGCCGATGCCGCTCATGATCGTCCACGGCGACGCCGATAGGCTCGTGCCGATCGCTCACGCGCGCGTGCTGGCGGAAGCCGCGCCCTGGGCCGACACCTGGACGGTGGCGGGCGCGGAGCACAACGAGGCGTACGAGACCGATCCTGGCCTCTACACGCTGCACGTCGTCGAGTTCTTCGATCTGGCGTTCAGGACGGCCCTGGCGGAGCGGCCCCGGGGCTGACGCGGTCCGCCGAAGTCGCCGCCGGCGGCCTGCGACGTTCCCGGGTACGCAACACGAGGCGCGACCATCGCTGGCCGCGCCTCGTGAGCATTCGCGTGGTCGAGCGTCGCGTGCCGCGACGTCGCTGGTGCCTCGCTTACCCGCCGATCGGGGCCGGGGTCGGCTGGATGACGGCGTCGATGACGTGGATGTAGCCACCGGCCGCCTCGATGTCCTGCTCGGTGATCTGCGCCACGCCGGCAACGAGCAGCGTGTCACCGATCAGTTCGACGGTGATCGTCTGGCCGTCCATCGTCGTCAGGGTGGCGATGCCGTCCCCGTCTTCGGCGAGCTGACGCAGGTCGGCGTAGGTGTAGGCGCCCTCGACGATGTACGTGGCGAGCGCTTCCTGCGTCTCGAGCGCGGTCGGATCGAAGACGACGGTGTCCGCGGGGGCGAAGACGGTGTACTCGGCCATCGGATCGAGCTGATCCTGGAGTCCGAGCGCCTCGAAGGCCTGCGCGAACGCCGTGAGCTCGGGGTTCTCGGTCAGGCGGGTGAAGAAGTCGTCCTCGAACACGACCTCGTCCTCGGGGTCGGCGGGATCGAGAGGCTCTTCGGGCTCGAGGGGATCGAGCGGCTCGAGCGGCTGAGGCTCCTCGGGGGCCACCGGATCGATGGGATCGACCGGCTCTTCGGGCTCGACGGGGTCGACGGGCTCGACCGGCTCGATCGGCGCGGGTTCGACCGGCTCGGGTTCGACGGGATCGATCGGCTCGACCGGGTCGACGGGATCCGCCGGCTCGACCGGATCCATCGGCTCGGCGGGTTGGGTCGGCGCCGGCGCATCGGGTTGCGCGGGCTGCTCGGCGGCAAGCGAACCGCCGAAGAGCATGCCGACGGCGAACAGTAGCGCGATGAGTGAGCGGGTGATCATCTCGTGCCTCCTAGACGTTCGGCGGCGGCGTCGCCGCCGGAGTGGACTCCGCAGGGGCTCCCCGGAAGGGGGAACCATGCCCTGCACGAAGCCGAGGCTAGGGTCGGTGACGGTATGGAGTGTGTGTCCGCCATGGGGCACTCTCAGACAACGGAACCCATGGCGGGCCGTGCAGAACGGCGCCGATGCTTCTGGAGCAGGCCATGGCACGTCGGTCTCCGCCCAGGACGTCGATGCGGAGGGCGCCGCTTCTTCCGAAACATGCTCACGCTCAGTGGTGTTCGTCTCATGCGAGGCAGGGATCGCGGGGCTCCCGTGTCCACGTCCGACTCACCATGGCGGCCGCTCCCGCTGCGCCGCGTGCCGTCGGTCGCAGCCGACCGCCGTGAACGACGGGGCTCGGCGAGCCCGGGATCACCCCTCGAAGAACGTGGCGACCTGGTCGAACGGCTTCTTGTCGATGCGCGGCACGGTGGCGCCGCCGTGCGGGAGGCCCGTGACGATCAGCAGGAACGCCTGTTCCTCCGTCGGGCGACCCAGGATGTCGCGCAAGAACCCCATCGGACTCGGCGTGTGCGTCAGCGTCGCGAGGCCGGCATGGTGAAGCGCGGCGAGCAGGAAGCCCGCTGCCAGGCCGACCGATTCCTTGACGTAGTAGTGCTTGTGCTTCCTACCGTCGTCCGCGACGGCGTGCGGCTGAGCGAAGACGGCGATGAGCCAGGGCGCCGTCTCGAGGAACGGCTTGTGCGCGTCGGTCCCGAACGGACGGAGCGCCTCGAGCCACTCGGCGGAGGCGCGGCCACCGTAGAACTCCCGCTCCTCGGCCTCGGCGGCTTCGCGCACGCGACGCTTGACGTCCGGATCCGAGATCGCGACGAAGGCCCACGGTTGCATGTTGGCCCCGCTCGGCGCGCGCGCCGCCGCGCGGATCGCCGTCTCGATGACCTCGCGGGCGACCGGCGCGGCGTCGAACTGCCGCACCGTCCGGCGGCTCCGCATGGTCGCCTCGAACGCCTGCACGCGTCGGAGACGTTCGTCCTCGTCGAGCTCGGGGTACCCGGTGAGTCGCTCCTCGGTGGCCATGGGCCATTCCATCACGTCGCGCAAGCTCACGAGACGGGCGAGGCGCAGCCGGTATGCGGCCGCGCCTCGCCTCGTGAGCCACGTCGTGGGGCGCCTGCAGATCGGTGCCGGCGCCGAGGGTCAGGCGGTCAGCCGCCCAACTCCGGTTCGCCCGTGGGCTGGATCACCGCGTCGATCACGTGCACGACACCGTTCTGCGCCGGGATGTCGGGCTGCGTGACCGTCGCTGCGCCTTCGAGGAACAACTGGTCGTCGATGATCTCGACCGTCAGCGGCAGGCCCTGGAGCGTGGTCAGCGTGGCGACGCCGTCACCGGCTTCGGCCATGTCCCAGAGGTCCTGGAAGGAGTACGTGCCCTGGACGATGTAGAAGGCGAGTGCCTCCTGCGTCCGCAACGCGTCGAACGCCTCGGCCTCGAAGGCCTCGCCGGTCGGCGCGAACACCGTGTACTCCTGGTCGGGGTCGAACATCAGGTCGACCTGCGCGGCCTGGAGCGCGCTGTGGAACTCGACGAGTTCAGGGTTGCGCACGAGCGTCGAGAGGATGTCCTCGATCGGGAAGACCACCGCGGGCTCCTC
>SKWV01000450.1 GCA_007128755.1 Trueperaceae bacterium | reverse complement strand
GACGACCTCGCCGGCGAGCTCTACCTCGGGAGCGCGCTGCGAGGGCTTCGGCGGGCGGTGCTGTGCGCTACTGCCGCACCCCGAACAGGTTCGGCAGCACGTTGACGAACCACGGGAAGTAGGTGACCAGGATCAGGACCACGAGCAGCGGCGGCCACAGGAAGACCATGGCGCGGCTCGCGCGCTCGATCCTGATCTTGCCGATGGCACAGCCGACGAAGAGCGCCGTGCCGACCGGCGGGGTCGTGAGGCCCAGGCCGAGGTTGAGCAGCATCACGATGCCGAAGTGCACCGCGCTCATGTTGATCGGATCGGCCGTGACGATGGGGAGCAAGATGGGCGTGAGGATGAGGATCAAGGGCGCCATGTCCATGATCGCCCCGAGCATCAGGAGCAGCAGGTTGATCATGGCGAGCAACAAGATGGGGTTGTCGGACACCGAGAGGATTCCGCTCGCCAGCAGCGAGGGGATGCGCAGGTAGGCCATCAGCCAGGCGAAGGCGCTGGCGGTCGCGATGAGGAAGATCACGATCGAGATGGTGCGGACCGCCTGGAGGGTCGCGAGCCACAGGCGCCGCGGACTCATCTCGCGGTAGATGAGCGTGGCCACCAGGAACGCGACCACGGTGCCGATGGCGGCGGCCTCGGTGGCGGTGAACCAGCCGAAGGCGATGCCGCCGACGATGATGAGCCCGACCGCCAGGCCGGGGATCGCCACGAGCGACACGCGCAGCGACTCCATGAGGGGTGGACGGCTGTCGGACGGGTAGCCCCGGCGCAACGCCAGGGCGTAGCAGGCCACCATCAGGGCGAGCCCGATCATGATCCCGGGCACGTAGCCGGCCAGGAAGAGGGCGCTGATCGACACCCCGCCAGCCGCCAGGCTGTAGATCACGGCGTTGTGACTGGGCGGGATGATGATGCCCTGGACGGAGCTCGCGACGGTGACGCCGACGCTGAAGTCGGCGTCGTAACCCTTCTTCTTCATCATGGGGATGAGGATGCTGCCGTTGGCCGACACGTCGGCGACGGCGGAGCCCGAGGCCCCGCCGAACAGCATCGAGGAGACCACGTTGACCATCGCCAGGCCGCCGCGGATGGGCCCGACGAGCACGCGGGCGAACTCGACGAGGCGCGTGGCGATGCCGCCCTCCGCCATGATCAGGCCGGCCAGGATGAAGAACGGGATGGCCAGCAGCGGCGTCGAGGAGACGCCGTTGGCCATGCGCTGCGCCACGATGAGCGGCGGCAGGTCGAGCACGAGGACGGTCGCCAGGCAGGCGATGCCGAGCGCCATGGCGATCGGCACGCCGAGCAGCATCAGCAGCGCCACGCCGCCGAGCAGCACGCCCACGGGGCCGAGCAGGACGTCGAGCCCGAAGACGGCGACCCCGCCGAGCGCGAGCGCGAGCAGGATCGCTCCGATGGCGATCCGCACGGTCCAGTTGCCGCGCACGGACGCCGTCTCGATGACGACGTCCAGATCGGCGACCGGCGGCCTGATCACGTTCCGGAGCGCGTAGAAGGCGACGAGCGCCCCGCCGAAGGGGATGCCCAGGTACATCCAGCCGACGGGCAGCCGCGTGGCCGAGAACGTCTGCAGCATCGTGCGCTGCGAGAGCTCGAAGCCGTAGAAGACGAGGTAGGCGCCGAAGGCGGCCACCGCGAGCCACACGAGCCGCTCCAGCCACAGCTGCGCGCGCCTGGGCAACTGCCGCGTGAGCACGTCGACGGAGAGGTGCTCGCCGGCACGGACCGCGAGGCCCGAGCCCAGCATCGCCAGCCAGACCATCATGATCAGGCTGATCTCCTCCGTCCAGCGCGGCACGCGGATGTCGGGGATGTAGCGCGCCGTCACCTGCCAGGCGATCACGACGACGATGCCGAGCAGCAGCGACGCCGTGACGACGCGCACCAGGCCCGTGAGAGCGAGTTCGAGCCGCGTCCACCAGGGGCGCGGCTCGACGGGGCGAGGAGGAGGCGTCTCCTCCTCGCGGGCGATGGCGTCAACGTTCACGTTCGTCTGGCCGGGCGACATGCAACGCCTCCGGTTCCGTACCCCTAGCGCGTGTCGAGGATGCGCTGCAGCAGGTCGCCGTACTCGTCGGCGTACTTCTCGTACACGGGCGCCATCGCGTCCTGGAACTCGCCGATGTCGACGGTGATGATCTCGGAGCCGGCCTCGATCACGGCCTGGCGGCTCTCTTCGACGAGCGCGGCCCACAGGGCGGCCTGTACCGGCACGCTGGCCAGCGCGGCCTCGCGCACGAGCGCCCGGTCTTCGGGGCTGAGGCGATCGTAGGTGGAGGCGCTGATCATGACGATCTCGGGCACGCGCGCGTGCGCGTTCTCGGTGAAGTAGGGCGCGACCTCGTAGTGGCGGACGCCACCGGGACCGTAGGAGGGGTAGTTGTTCTCCGCGCCGTCGATGACGCCGGTCTGCAGGGCGCTGTACACCTCGCCGAAGGCCAGCGGCACGGGGTCGGCGCCGAGCGCGTCCATCATGTCGAGGACGACCTGGCTCTGCTGGGTGCGGATGCGCAAGCCCTGGAGGTCGCCGACGCTGCGGATGGGCGTGTTCGCCGTGTAGAAGTTGCGGCTACCCGAGTCGTAGTAGGCGAGGCCGACCATGTCGGCGGCGCGCAGTCCCATGAGCATCTCGCGACCGATGGGGCCCTGGGTGACCTTCCACATGTGCGCCTCGTCGCGGAAGATGAAGGGCATGCTGTAGACGCCCATCGGCTGGTAGAACTCGCCCACGGGGCTGGTGCTGGTGCGGACGATGTCGATCACGCCGAGCTGCACCTGCTCGATGGTGGAGCGCTCGTCGCCGAGCTGCCCGCCGGGGAAGACTTCCATGACGATGCGGCCGTCGGAGGCCGCCTCGAGGTACTCCGCCATGGCCATGAGACCGAGGACGGTGGGGTAGGTGGCGGGCTGGTTGTCGGCGGCGCGCAGCGTGATCTGCTGTGCCAGGGCCGACCCGGCCACGAGGACCAGGGCGAGCGCGAGGGTGAGCGAGCGGATAGATCGCATGCGTTCTCCTCCCCCGGTTCGGGCCCCTGCGGGCCGTCCCCGGACGTACGCCGATGGCATCTACCGTTACCGCTGCCGTTACCGGTACCACCTCGCGGACGTGTCATACGTGTATCGCCCGAAGCTAGCACGGCTCGGTGGGAGGTGTCAACGGACTCGCGTCGAGGGGATCGTCGGCGGCTCACGCGGCTCTGCAACGTGAGAACGTGCACCTCGGCGGTCCACGGGCCGGCGCCTTGACGGGCTGCGCCCGGCCCCCTATACTCGCCGCACCACACGGGCTGTTAGCGGTCACGGGACCGCTTACGCTATGGAAGGTCCGACGCAGGACGAACAGGAGCCGACGTGCCCAACCGCGTCACCATCGCCGACGTCGCCCGACTCGCGGGCGTCTCGACCATGACGGTGTCGCGCGTGATCAACGCCAAGGCCGACGTGAGCCCGACCACCAAGGCCCGCGTCGAGCGGGCGATCGCGCAGCTCGAGTACCGCCCGAGCCAGGCCGCGCGCACCCTCACCACCAGGCGCAGCCGCACCCTGGGGCTGCTGGTCCCCGACATCACCAACCCCTTCTTCCCCGAGATCGTCCGCGGCGCGGAGGACGTGGCCTGGGAGCACGGTCACATGGTGTCGCTCGCCAACACGGTCGAGGACCTCGAGCGCGAGCGCGCGGCGATCGAACACTTCGAGGACCACCGCGTCGACGGCCTGCTCATCTGCAGCGCCCGCCTCCCCGAGAGCGCCCTCATCGCGATCCTGCGGCGCCACCAGGCGGTGGTCCTGCTGAACCGGCGGGTGGCCGACGAGCGCGTCGCCAGCCTCGAGGTCGACGACGCCCACGGCACGCGCGCCGCCATGGCCCACCTGATCGCCGGTGGGCGCCGGTGCATCGGGCTCTTGGCCGGGCCGGCCCGCTCGGCGTCCTCGACCAGCCGCCGCGCCGGCTACCGCGAGGGGCTCGAGGCGGCCGGCCGCCGCCTCGACGCGACCCTCGTGCAGGACGGCGAGCCGAGTGAGGCCGGCGGCCACGCGGCGTTGGTCGCCCTCCTGACGCGTCGGAGCGACGTCGACGCCGTCGTCTGTTACAACGACGTCGTCGCGATCGGAGCGCTCGCCGCCCTGCGCGAGCTCGGCCGCTCGGTGCCGGACGACGTGGCGGTGGTCGGCTGCGACGACGTCCGCCTCGCGAGCCTGGTGACCCCGGCGCTCACGACGCTCCACATCGACACCTACGCGCTCGGTCGGCAGGCCGCGCAGCTGCTGTTCGAGCGCATGCGCGGGGAGCCGCCTCGCCACGTGACGCTGCAGCCCGAGCTGGTGGTCCGCGCCAGCGCCCCGTAGCAGCCCCCGAGCCGCCAGCACGAGGAAGGAAGGACGCTCATGCCAGACGACGCCCCCACGCTCCCGATCGCCCAGCGGCACGGCCGCGACCTCGATGCGGCCAGCCCTCGCGAGCACGCTGGCCTGACCTTCTGGTCCGAGCGCGCTGCCGGCCACGCCAGGCGGCTCGCGGTCGCCGGCGACGCCGGAGCGCTCGAGCCCTTCCATGGCGAGGTGTCGGCGGTCGACGGCACCACCTTAGTGCGCGGGCCCTTGGACGCCGCCAACCTCGCCGCCCTGCGAGCGGCTCTGCCCAACCTGACGCCCACGCCGCTCGGGACGCGCACGTCCGCCGGCTTCGGCGATCGCCTCGGCCTGGCCACGCCCGGCCACGTCGATGCGCTGCGCGCCACCGGCGCCGAGGGCCGCATCGCCGCGATCTTCGCCCAGCAGTCGATGCGCGAGAACGCCCGCACCGGCCGCACGCCGCAGGAGGTCGTCGACGACGCCACCGCCGGCGCCTTCGTCGCCGGGTGGCGCTCCCCGGTCGGGGCCGACGCCGACCACCTCAAGAGCGAGGGCGACGTCGACCTCTGCCTGGCGGCCGGCTACACGATGTTCACCATCGACCCGGGCGACCACGTCGCCGACGACGCCGACGCGCTCGCCGGCGCCGACCTGCAGGCCGCCTTCGAGGCCCGGCCGCCCTGGGCCGCGCTCGAGACCGACCCCGCCGACCTGCTCGGGCGCCTGCGGGACCAGGCGATCGACCTCGGCGACCGCCCGCTGCGCTTCGCGCCCGGCGACCTCGAGCGCGCCGCCGTCAAGTACGGCGGGGCCATCGCGCACGTCGTGCGTCTCGTCCGGCACCTCCGCGCGCAGGCGGGCCCCGAGCGGGCCGAGGTCGAGGTGTCGGTCGACGAGACGGCGACGCCCACGAGCCTCGCCGAGCACGCGTACCTCGCGCTGGAGCTCTCGCGCCTGGGGGTCGACTGGGTGTCGCTGGCGCCGCGCTTCGTCGGCGCGTTCGAGAAGGGCGTGGACTACATCGGCGACGTGGCGACGCTCGCGCACGACCTCCGCGGTCACGCACGCGTCGCCGAGGCGCTCGGCCCCTACAAGCTGAGCCTCCACTCGGGCTCGGACAAGTTCGCGGTCTACCCGATCGCCGCCGCGGCCACGCGAGGCCGCGTCCACCTGAAGACGGCCGGCACGAGCTACCTCGAGGCCTTGCGGGTCGCGGGCGCGGTCGAGCCGGCGCTCCTGCACGACGTGGTGCGCCTGGGCTTGGAGCGCTTCGCCGAGGACGTGCGCTCGTACCACGTCAGCGGACGCCCCGAGGGCGTGCCCGACCCCGACGCCCTGCCCGGCAGCGCCATCCTCGCGCTGCTCGAACAGATCGACGCCCGGCAGGTGCTGCACGTCACCTTCGGCAGCGCACTCGCGCGCCACGGCGAGCGACTGCGCGCCGTGCTGGCCGAGCACGAGGGTGCGTACCGCGCCGCGCTCCGCCGCCACTTCGAGCGGCACCTCGCCCCGTTCGTCGCTCACGCCCACCCTCAGGAGGTCGCCGCATGACCGATTTCGCCCTCACGGACCGCGTGGCCGTCGTCACCGGCGGCGCCGGCACCCTCGGCCTGGCGATGGCCCGTGGCCTGGCCCGCTCCGGCGCCAAGGTGGCGCTGCTCAGCCGCCGCCCGGACGCCGTGGAGGCCGCCGCCGCGGGCCTGCGAGACGCCGGACTCGAGGCG
>SKWV01000073.1 GCA_007128755.1 Trueperaceae bacterium | reverse complement strand
TGCCGATCTTGCGCGGGGCGTGGCTGCACGCCGGGCAGCACGTCGACCTGGTCGGGGCGTTCGTGCGCGACATGCGCGAGGTCGACGCGGACGCCGTGAAGCGCTCGCTGGTGATCGTCGACGACCGCGCCGCCGCGCGCGAGGAGGCCGGCGACCTGCACTACGCCGCGCGCGAGGGGTGGTCGTGGAACGACGTGGCGGCCGACCTGCACGAGGTGGTGCGGAGCGGCGCGCGCGAGCGCCCGAAGGATCGGCCGACGCTCTTCAAGTCCGTCGGGCTGGCCTTCGAGGACCTCGTCGTGGCGAGGCTCCTGGCAGGCTGACGGCGGCCCGGCCGCCCGGTGGTAGCCTCGGCGCGTGATCGATCGCTACGCCACCCCCGAGATGCGCACGCTCTGGAGCGAGGCCAACACCTACCGCGTCTGGCTCGAGGTCGAGCTGGCGGCCACCGAGGCCTGGGAGGCGCTCGGCGAGGTGCCCGCCGGCACCACGGCCGCGTTGCGCGAGGCCGCGGCCGCCGCGCCGCTCGACGACGCCTTCGCCGAGCGCGTCGCCGAGCTCGAGGCGCTCACCCGCCACGACATCGTCGCCTTCACGCGCGCGCTCACCGAACGCCTCGGCGAGGGCGCGCGCTTCGTCCACTTGGGCCTCACCAGCACCGACGTGGTCGACACCGCGCAGAACCTGCGCCTGCGCGAGGCGCTCCGCCTGGTGCTGGACGACGTGCGCGCGCTGCGCGGCGAGGTGCGACGGCTGGCGGTGGCGCACAAGCACACGCCCTGCATCGGCCGCACCCACGGCATCCACGCCGAGCCGATGACGTTCGGCCTCAAGTTCCTCAACCTCTACGCCGCGCTCGGCCGCGACCTGGGCCGCCTCGAGCGCGCCCGCGAGGCCGTCTCCGTCGCGATGCTCTCGGGCTCGGTCGGCACCTACGCGCACGTCCCGCCCGAGGTCGAGGAGATCGTCGCCGCGCGCTTGGGCCTCGCGGTCGATCCCGTCACGAACCAGACGGTCGCCCGCGACCGCCACGGCGAGGCGCTGGCGGCGCTGGCGCTGCTCGGCACCACCGTCGAGCGCGCGGCGCTCGAGATCCGGCACCTGCAGCGCAGCGAGGTGCGCGAGGCCCAGGAGGGCTTCGCCAAGGGGCAGACGGGCTCCTCGTCGATGCCGCACAAGAAGAACCCCATCGCCTCCGAGAACCTGACCGGCATCGCCCGCCTGCTGCGCTCCAACCTACACGCCGCGCTCGAGAACGTCGCCCTCTGGCACGAGCGCGACATCAGCCACTCCGCGGTCGAGCGCGTCATCCTCCCCGACGCCACCACCGTCGCGAGCTACGCCGTGCGCCGCCTCACGCGCGTGCTGCGTGACCTGGTGGTCGACCCCGCGCGGATGCTCGTCAACTTGGACGCGCTGCACGGCCTGGTGTACTCCCAGCGCGTCCTGCACGAGCTGATCGACGCCGGGCTGGCGCGCGAGGCCGCCTACGAGGTCGTGCAGCGCGCCAGCCTGGCGTCCTGGCAGACGGGCCGGCACCTGCGCGATGAGCTGCAGGGCGACCCGGCCTGCACGTTGGACGACGCGCGCCTCGCGGCCGCCTTCGATCCCGCGTGGTACCTGCGGCACGTCGACGCCATCTACGCGCGCTTCGGCCTGTGAGGGCGTGGCGTATCATCACCTCGTGAGCGACGCGCCGATCGGCCCCGAACTGATCTACGAAGGGAAGGCCAAGCAGGTCTTCACCACGGACGACCCCGACGTCGTGCTGGTGCGTTACAAGGACGACGCCACCGCCTTCAACGCGCAGAAGCGCGGCACCATCCAGGACAAGGGCGTCGTCAACAACGCCGTCAGCGCCATGCTCTACGAGGAGCTGGAGTCGATCGGCATCGCGACGCACTTCCTCCAGCGCGTGAGCGACCGCGAGCAGCTGGTGCGCCGCGTGAGCATCGTGCCGGTCGAGGTGATCGTGCGCAACCGCGCGGCCGGCACGTTCGCCGCCCGCTACGGCGTCGAGGAGGGCCTCGAGCTCGACCCCACGGTCGTGGAGTGGTGCTACAAGTCGGACGCGCTCGGCGACCCGCCCATGAACGACGCCACCGCGGTGGCGCTCGGCATCGCCACGCCCGAGCAGCTCGAGGCGCTCTTCGACCTGTCGATCGTCGTGAACGACTACCTCCTGGCGCGCTTCGCCAACGCCGGCCTCGACGTGATCGACTTCAAGCTCGAGTTCGGTGTCGACGCCGCCGGCGAGCTCCGGCTCGCGGACGAGATCAGCCCCGACACCTGCCGCCTGTGGGACTCAGGGAGCGGTGAGCGCATGGACAAGGACCGCTTCCGCCGCGATCTCGGCGGCGTCGAGGAGGCCTACCACGAGGTCCTGCGGCGGCTGCGCGAGACCGAGGGCGAGGCGATCGACATGCCCGCCCGCGACGACGAGCGCGAGCACGTTCGCGACCTAGACGCCTTGGGAGGCGAGCATGCCTGAGTTCAAGGCGGTGGTGCACGTGATGCTGCGCCGCGCCATCCTCGACCCGCAGGGGCGCGCGGTCCACGCGACGCTGGAGCGCCTGGGGCACGACAACATCGCCGACCTGCGCGTCGGCAAGCGCATCGAGCTCACGCTCAACGGCGAACGCGAAGCCGTCGCGGCGCAGCTCGACCACATCGCCTCCACCGTCCTCTCCAACCCGGTCATGGAGGACGTGGTCGTGGAGCTGGACGAGGTCGAACCCGCCCACGCCTGAGGGGGCCGCCGTGCGCCACGCAACCGATCATCTGATCACCGCCGACGGGTTGCGACTGTCGACGCGTTCGTGGGTCCCGCGCTGCGATCCGCTCGCGACCGTCGCGATCGTCCACGGGTTCGGCGAGCACATCGGCCGTCACGAGCGCCTCGCCACCGACCTCGCTCGCCGCGGCTACGCCGTCCACGGCTACGACCAACGCGGTCACGGCTTCTCGCCCGGCGAGCGCGCGAACGTGAAGCGGCTCGAGGTGCTGATGGACGACCTCGCGGCGTTCGTGCGCGAGACGCGGGCGACGAACAGCGGCGCGCCGCTCGTGCTGTTCGGGCACAGCCTCGGCGGTCAGCTGGCGCTGCGCACCGTCCAGGAGGGCCTGGTGGAGCCCGACCTGCTGATCCTCTCCTCGCCGCTGCTGCGCATGACCGGCACGCCGCCGCGTCCGATCGTCAAGGCGTTGCGGGCGCTGGCGCGACCGTTCCCGCGCCTCCCCACCCGGGCGATCGACCCCCGCACCATCTCGCACGACCCCGAGGAGGCCGACGCGTACCGCCTCGATCCCGCCGTCTACCACGGCCCCGCCAAGCTGCGGATCGTCACCGAGATGGCGCGGCACGGTGAGCTCGCTCTCGCGGCCGCCTCACGCGTGCGCATGCCGACGCTGCTGCTGCACGGCAAGGATGACCGCGTCGTCGAGGCGGGTCCCACCGGCCAGCTGGAGCGCGCGCTGCCGCACGCCTCGCTGCGCCTCTACGAAGGCGCCGCTCACGAGCTGTTCCACGACGCCCAGAAGGAGCGCGTCACGGCCGACGTGCTCGCCTGGCTGCAGGCGCGCCTCAGCCCCGACGCGACACTCGCAGCATCATGAACGTGAGGTAGCGCCCCTCGGGGAAGTGCAGCGGCACGGGGTGGTCGAGCGCGTGCCCGGCCTCGTGCAGCACCTGGGCGCGCACCCCCGCCTCCTGCGCGGCCGCCGCGAGCGCGCCGCGGAAGTCGTGGACCGACACCTGCGCCGTGCAGCTCGCCGTGGCCAGCAGCCCCCCCTCGGGCAGCCGCGCCATCACCGCCGCGTTGAGGCGCCGGAACGCCCGGATCGCGCCGTGCCGCTGGCCCTTGCTGCGCGCGAGCGATGGCGGATCGAGCACCACCAGGTCGGTGGGCGACGCGGCATCGGACGGCATCGTCTCGGCGAGGAGCGCGTCCATGTCGCGCATGAGGTCGGCGCGGCGGGTGCCGTGCCGCGTCGCGGCCTCGTCGCCGAGGAGCGCCACGTTGCGCTCGGCCGCCGCGAGCGCCCCGGCCGAGACGTCGACGCTGGTGACCGCCTCGGCGCCTCCGGCGAGCGCCGCCACCGAGAACGCGCCGGTGTACGCGAAGAGGTCGAGCACCCGGCGCCCGCCGGCCACGCCCTGGACGATCTTGCGGTTCTCGCGTTGGTCGAGGAAGAGCCCGGTCTTCTGGCCCGCGCCGAACTCGACGATCATGCTCCGGCCGCCGTCGCGCACGGTGAGCTGCGGCGGCGGCGCGTCGCCCCACAGCACGGTGTTCCCGCCGCCCCCGCCGCCGCGCGCGTCGTCGTCGCTCGCGCCACCCACGATCCCGCGGAGCCGAGCGGTCGTGCCGAGGAGCTCCACGACCGTCTCGAGCGCGTCCGCGGCCGCCGTGCCCGCCCCCACCGCGAGGGAGGGGGCGTACGTGCGCACCACCGCGTAGCGGCCGTAGCGATCGACGGTGATCCCCGGCAGGCCGTCGCCCTCACCGAAGAGCAGGCGGTAGGCGTCGTCGCCCGAGCGCGCCAGCGGCGCCCGCAGGCCGAGCGCGCTCTCGACCGCGTCGCGTAGCCAGGCCCGGTCGGGGACGGCGAGCGGCCCACCCGTGGGCGCGTGGCGGTAGAGCCGAAGGGCGATCGCGCCCTCGGCGTCGTAGAGCCCGACCGCCGCGGCCCGCCCCGCCTCGACCCGCACCCAACCGCCGTGCGGGAGGCCGCGGCCGCCGTCCGGGAGGTGGTCACGGTACACCCACGGGTGCCCCGACGCCAGGACCGCCTCGAGCTGGTCCGGGATCGTGACGGTGGGGAGGCCGCGCCCGCTCATGGGCGGCCTGCGCGGGCGGGGCATCGGAGGTCGTGGCGTCGGTGCATCACCCCCTCAGGGTAGTCCACCGGCGCCCCCGGGCGGGCCGCTGCGGTGCCGCTGGTCGTGATGGCTCGTCCGCCGAGCGCTAGACGTTCACGGTTCGACGTCCATCGAAGTGTGATCGACTAGCGCTCCGGCGACGACGACGCCACCAGCCGCCGCCGCGCGATGACGCAGGAGCCAGAGGTAGATCGCCGCCGTCCAGCCCTGCTCGCGCTGCCCCAGCCCCGCGCCGCTCCGCGAGTCGAACAGCTCGTGGAGCTCGCCGTCGGCGAGGAGCACGCCCAACAGGCGCCCACGCGCCTCTCGCGCCTCGGCGGCGAAGCCGAAGCGCTCGAGCAGCTCGAGCATGAGCACGGCGATCGGCGGCCACGTCGGGCCGCGCCACCAGCGTCCCGCCTCGTAGCAGGCTTCGTCGTACGCGACGCTCGGGAACGGCACGGGTCCGAAGAGGCGTGCCGGGTCGAGCAGCGTGCGGCGCACCACCTCGCGCGCACGCTCTCGGGGGAGCGACACGCCGGCCCACAGCGGCAGCAGCGCGGCGGGCGTGAGCAGCGGCCGCCGCTCGCCGGTGCGGGCGTCGGCGTCGAGGAAGACGCCGCGCTCGGCGTCGAACAGCGTGGCGAGGATGGCGGCGTCGAGCGCGTCGGCGCGCCGCGTGGTCGCTGCGGCCATGGCCTGCTCTCCGAGGCGGCCGGCGAGGGTCGCGCTCACGCGCATCTGCGCGAGCAGGTAGGCGTTCATGTCGAGCGCGAGGATCGGCCCGTCGTCGAGGCGGGGGGTGTCGTCCCAGCCCGTCTCGAACGGATCGTCGCAGGCGAGCAGCCCGAAGCGGGTGCCGCGGTGGTCGAACCACCAGCGGGTGTTGGCGTCGAGCGTGCCCAGCGTCCGGCGCGCCAGGTCGAGGTCGTCGCGCGACTCCACGAGCCGCCCCAGGGCCCAGCCGAGCAGCGGCGGCTGACTCGCGCCGGGCCGCACCCAGGTGCTCGCGACGAAGTGCGCGACCTTGCCGTCGGGGCGGGCGGTGTCGATCAGCACCTCGAGGGCGTCGCTCGCCAGGCGCGGCGCCATCGCCTCGAGACCGAGCACGTGGAAGCAGGCGTCCCACAGGAAGTGCACCGGGTAGCCGCCGCGGCTCGGGAAGCTCGCGAGGCGGCCGCGCATGAGCCCGTGCGCCCGGCAGGTGTTGGCGAGCAGGCCGTAGGCCGCGCGCGCCTCGAGGCGCGCTTCGGCGGGCGTCGCTGCCGCCG
>SKWV01000121.1 GCA_007128755.1 Trueperaceae bacterium | reverse complement strand
GGCGCCACCGCTTACGTCACCCTGGAGCCCTGCGATCACCAGGGCCGCACGCCGCCGTGCACCGAAGCGCTGCTCGCGGCCGGCGTCGCGCGCGTCGTGATCGCCGCGAGCGACCCGAACCCGCTCGTCGACGGCCGCGGCGCCCAGCGCCTGCGGGCGGCGGGCGTCGACGTGACGGTGGGCCTGCTCGCGGCCGAGGCCGAGGAGCAGAACGCCGCGTTCTTCACGGCGCAGCGCTTCGGGCGTCCGTGGGTCCGGTACAAGACCGCGATGACGCTCGACGGCAAGATCGCCACGCGCACGGGGCAGTCGCGCTGGATCACCGGCGAGGCGTCGCGGGCCCTGGTGCAGCGCTGGCGACACGAGTCCGACGCCGTCGCGGTCGGCGTCACCACCGTCCTCCTCGACGACCCCCGCCTCACGTCGCGCATCGACGGCGGCCGCACGCCGCGCAAGGTCGTGTTCGATTCGGTCGCGCGCACGCCGCCGCACGCCGCGCTGTTCGAGGCCGACGACGCCGGCGTGCCGGCGCGCGTCACGCTGATGGTGGGGCCGTCGGCGCCGGCCGCCCGCGTGGACGCGCTGCGCGAGCGCGGTGCCGACGTCGTGATCAGCGACGACGGCCGCGGCCGCCCCGACGTCGCCGGCTCGCTCCGGCACCTGCTCGCGCACGAGGGCGTCACGAGCGTCCTGCTCGAGGGCGGCGGCACGCTGGCCTGGTCGTTCATCGAGGCTCGTGTGGTCGACCGGATCGCCTGGTTCGTCGGGCCCATGCTGCTCGGCGGCAAGGGCGCCAGCCCGCTCGGCGGGCTCGGCGTCGCGACCATCGCCGACGCCATCACGCTCGACGCCGTGTCGGTCCGCCATCTCGGCCCCGACCTGCTCGTCGAGGGGGGCGTCCACTACGCCGACGACATGCTCGCCGCCGCCGACGCGGCCGGGGCGAGCGAAACGGGCGCGGCCACGGCCGCGGCACCGTCCGAAGGGAGAGCATGATGTTCACGGGAATCGTCGAGGAGATCGGCGTCGTGCGGGACGTGCACGACACGGGTGGTGACCTGCGCGTCACCATCGGCGCGAGCGAGGTGCCGCAGGACCTGCGGATCGGCGACTCCGTCTCCGTGTCGGGGTGTTGCCTGACCGTCGTCGCCGTCACCGACGACACGTTCGAGGTCGAACTGTCGAAGGAGACCGTCGCCAAGACCGCGCCGCGCTGGCGCACCGGGTGCAACGTCGACCTCGAGCGGGCGACGCGCCTCGGCGACAGGCTGGGTGGCCACCTCGTCTCCGGGCACGTGGAAGGCACGGGGCTGGTGACGGCCATCGACGCGCAGCCGGGAGCGCACGTGCTCACGGTGCGCGCGCCGGAGGCGCTGGCGCGCTACCTCATCCCGAAGGGCAGCATCACGGTCGACGGCGTGTCGCTCACGGTCGTCGACGTCGGTGGTCCCGGTGGCTCCAGCCCCACCCTGCCGGTGACCGACTTCACCCTCTGGCTGATCCCGCACACGCTCGCCGTGACGACCCTGGGCGAGCTCCAGCCCGGCGATCTCGTGAACCTCGAGGCCGACCTGATCGCGAAGTACCTCGAGCGCCTGATGGCGACGGGAGGCGGCGCGAGCGACGACGCCGGAGACGCCGACGTCGCCGGTGTCGCCCAGGCGCGCGTCCCCGATCCGCCGGCGCCGCCAGACGCGCCTCCGGTGCCCGATCCGCCCGCGCCGCCGCCGGCGCCACCCGTCCCCGATCCGCCCGACGCCGGCCGCGAGCGGCGCCGGTGAACGCCACCACACCGGTCGACGACGTGCGCGCCTCGCTCGCGTCCATCCCCGAGCTCCTGGCCGACCTGCGCGCCGGCCGGCCCGTCATCGTGGTCGACGACGAGAACCGCGAGAACGAAGGCGACCTGGTGGTGGCCGCCGAGTTCGCGACCACCGAGACGCTCGCCTTCATCATCCGGCACACGGGCGGGATCGTCTGCCTGGCGATGCCGGACGAGGCGGCCGATCGCCTCGACCTGCCGCCGATGGTGCTGCACAACACCGCGCGGCGCGAGACGGCGTTCACGGTCTCCATCGAGTCCGTCACGGGGATCACGACCGGCATCTCGGCCAAGGACCGCGCCCACACCATCCGGCGGGCTGCCGATCCGAACGCCACCGCGGCCGACTTCGCGCGTCCTGGGCACGTGTTCCCGCTGCGCGCCCGGGCCGGTGGCGTGCTGCGCCGCGCCGGCCACACCGAGGCGAGCGTCGACCTCTGCCGCCTCGCCGACCTCCAGCCGGTCGGGGCGCTCTCCGAACTGATGCACGACGACGGCAGCATGATGCGCCTGCCCGCCCTGTTGGCGTTCGCGCGGGAGCACGGACTCAAGGTCGGCACCATCGCCGACCTGATCGCCTACCGGCTGGCGAGCGATCGCTTCGTGCGGCGCGTCGACGAGGCCAAGCTCCCGACCCCGTGGGCCGACTTCACCGTCGTCGGCTACCGCGACGAGATGACGCAGGGCGAGCACGTCGCCGTGGTGCTGGGCGACGTGGCCGATGGCGAGCCCGTGCTCGTGCGCGTCCACAGCGAGTGCCTGACGGGCGACGCCCTCCACAGCCTGCGCTGCGACTGCGGCTCCCAGCGCGACGCGGCGCTCAAGCTCATCGCCGACGAGGGGCGCGGGGTGCTCGTCTACCTCCGGCAGGAGGGCCGCGGCATCGGCCTGCTCAACAAGATCCGGGCCTACCGCCTCCAAGACGAGGGGGCCGACACGGTCGAGGCGAACGAGCAGCTCGGCTTCGCGCCCGACCTGCGCGATTACGGCATCGGCGCGCAGATCCTCCACGACCTTGGCGTGCGTCGCCTCCGCCTCATCACCAACAACCCCCGCAAGGTGATCTCGCTCCAGGGGTACGGGATCGAGATGACCGAGCGGGTCCCCCTGCACGTCGGGCAGAACCCGTACAACGAGGCGTACCTGGCCACCAAGCGGGCCAAGCTGGGTCATCTGGCCGAGTGAGCCCCTAGCGGAGGTCGATGCTCGCCGGCACGCTCCCGGCGCGCAACGCCGCCCACCACGCGCGGAACGGCTCGCCGGCGGCGCGCCACACGTCGTTGTGCTCGGTGAAGCAGTGGCCGGTGGTCCCGATGGGCGCCCACGACGGCCGCCAGTCCGAGACGAACGTGCTGACGCCCGGGGTCCGCCCCAGCGCCGCGATCCGCTCCATCGCGGCGTCCGACCAGGTCGTCAGGTCCGGGTCGATCCGGAAGCCGCTGCCTTCCTCGCCCGTCAGGTACCAGAAGACGGCCTGCACCAGGTCGCGATCGGTGCTGGCGATCCCGATGGGCCCATCGAAGTCGCCGGCCACGGCGGCGACCAGCCGTTCGAAGTAGCCCACGTCGATCGCCTCCAGGAGCTCCGCGACGCCGTTCTCGGCGAACGCGCCGTCGATGCGCCACGACGCCAGCCCGACCTCGCCGGTCACGAACGGCGCCTGCACCACGCCGAGGCCGGCGTCGAGCAGCAGCGAACGGCTCGCGTGCGGGTAGCGCGCCTGCAGGCTCGGCGTCCACAACAGGGCGCCGTACGCCCCGGCGCTGCACCCGACGATCGTGAGCTCAGACGGCGTCAGGTCCTGGTCGCCCAGCCAGCCGAGCGCGGCGCGGACGTTGGCCGCGCCGCGCTGCGTGATCGCCTCGCCCGTCCCGGCGACGCCGTCGGCGTCGCCCCAGTGCACGTCGCCACTGCAGTAGCTCACCAGCACCTGCGTCGGACCGGCGAGCGCATCGTCCGCGGGTGGCGACGCCAGGCCGCTCGCCGCGACGGTCGTGACGCGCGGCACGTACAGACCGCCGACGAGGCGCAGCAGTTCGGGCGACACGCCGTCGACCCTGCCCCACGTGGCGCCGCCTCCTTGGAACGACACGATCAGCGCGTCGGGATCGCCGCGGCGAACCTGCACGGCGTAGGCGGAGCCGTCGGCGCAGCGCGCGTCGCCACCCAGCGGCACCTCCGACCAGACGCCCAGCGGCAGCTCGGCGAGGGACGGCGCGCCGGGGTCGACGATCGTGCCGGCGCAGCCCGCCAGGAGCATGGCGCAGGCCAGGACCAGCAGCCGCGGCCGTGCACGTGTCATGACGCGTCACACCCCGCGAGGACGCCGCCCGCGAGGGGCTGTCGCGCGAGGAAGGCGCGCAACTCGTCGTCCGGCGCCGGCCTGGCGCCGATCTGGCCGATCACCCACTCCGACACCTCGACGGCGAAGGTCGCGGCCTCGGCCGCCGACGCGCCGCGGAGGCGACGAGACAGGTACGCGCCCGCGAACGCGTCACCCGCACCGGTGGCGTCGACCAGCCGGTTCGCCTTCGGGGCGATGGGGGTCCCCCGCTCGTCATCGCTCCCCAGCACGTACGCCCCGGCGGCGTCGAGCTTGAGCGCGATCGACGCGCCGCCGTAGCGCTCGCGCAGGGCGCTCGCCATGGCCAGGGGCTCGCGCTCGCCCGTGAGGGTGGCGGCCTCCTCGGCGTTCGGGAAGAACAAGGCGACGCCCAAGTCGGCGGTCACGTCGACGAAGGCGTCGACGCCCATCGCCTCGATCATCTGGAACGAGCCCGGGTCGAGGGAGATCGTCGCACCGGCCTCGCGCGCCACCCGGGCGGCCTCGCGCGCCGCCGCGCGGGGAGGGTCGTCGAAGAACGACCAGCCCGTGAAGTGCACGTGCCGCGCCGAGGCGATGAGCTCGCGCGGCAGCTCGTCCGGCAGGAGGGCGTGGTCGGCGCCCTTGCCCGACACCATCGAGCGCTGGCCGGTGTGGTCGATCCACACCGCCACCGAGCCCGTCAGGTGCGCTCCGGTGGTGACCAGATAGGCCTCGACCTGCTCGTCGCGCAGGTTCTCCTCGGCCAGCGCGCCGAAGCGGTCACGGCCGATCATGCCCACGAAGGCGGTCGGGAGCTGGCACCGTCTCGCCCACACGGCGACGTTGGCGGCGCTGCCGCCGGGGGCCAGCTGCACCTCGCCGAAGGTGTCGCCTCCGGGCTGGAGCGCGGTGGCGGTGCGGATGAGGACGTCCCAGGCGAAGTCGCCGACGACGACCAGGGGCCGGCGGCCCTGATCGTCCTCGCTCGACCCGGCGGAGGTGTGGAGGACCGGTCCGAGGTTCACGGCGTGAGGCGTTCCGGCGCATCGACACGACACATGCGCGCCATCATACCGGCGGGCGCCCACGCCCTCGGGACGCCTGCCGGACCGCCGGGCGGGGGCGGGTATGCTGGTCGACGTCATGAGCAGCGACGTCGCCCGCGATCAACCCGACGCCCCGAGTCAGGAGGCTCCGCTGGAGGAGGCCGCGGGACCGACGCCGCCGCCTCGCGATCCGCACTGGTGGGGCGAGACGGTGCTCGCGGTCGGCGGCGTGGTGCGCGCCGTGGCGGGGCCGCTCACGCTCTGGGCCAGGCGGCATCCGCGGGAGTGGGCGATCATGACCACCAGCGGGAGCGACGGGAGCGCGGGCGAGGCCGAACGGGGGCACGAGGTGCCCGAGGACGACGTCGCCGACGACGCCGCGGTGCAGCGCTTCAGCTTCTCCGATTCGCCCGCGGCGTTGCTGCTGCGGCCGGTGCTCGCCGATCGCTCCGTGGTCGTCCGCCCCGAGAGCACGCTCGCCGTGCCCAGCGGCGAACGGGTCACGCTCTTCGTGAGCACGCCGGTGTGGGTGACGATCAGCGTCGGCCGCCCCTCCCGCGGACGCCGCCGCCGCGGCCGGAAGCCGAACACGCGCCGCGACGAGGACGCGCTCGAGGACGTCCTGCTCACCGAGATCCCCACCCATCGCCTGTCGGATACCTGGTTCGGCCCGTCGACGCTCGTCGGCGAACTGTGCTACGCCAGCCGTACCGCCGGGCGTCTCGCGATCGACGAGCTGCCGATCCGCCCACACCGGGCCGTGACGCCGGTGACGATCGACAACCGCGCCGCCACGCCGCTGCTCGTGCAGCGCGTCCTGGTCCCGGTGCCGACGCTCGCGCTCTACGCCGACCAGGACGGTGGTCTCTGGACGCAGGGGGTCACGCTCACGCGCGAGGCCGACATCGACCAGGCCGTCGCGCGCGTCGACTCGGCGCCGCCCACCGTCGCGCGCGGGCCGGCCGAACG